>NZ_SEIP01000010.1:0-158671 GCF_004146205.1 Yimella sp. RIT 621 | reverse complement strand
TTTTTAAAGGCAAAGGGCTGCCCCTCAGGGGCGGCCCTTTGTGCATTCCTCGGCCGGTTTCCGGCGTTCATTTTTCGCCCCAACCACGCGGACCGCACCGGCGTCCTGCAAGATGGACGTCGGGCCTCGGGAATGAGGGTGCGAGAAGCAGAATGCGGAGGCCGCTGGGTGAGCGTCAGCAGGGTGTTCAAGGGCTCGATCAATTCGTATGGCGGATCCGCCGCATCGGTACGTCTCAAGACAGGCTGGCGCGAACGGGTCGCCGTCTGGCTCGGGCGTCTGCTGGTGGTGGCCGCCCTGTGGTCGCTGATCTCGCTCCTGCTGGGGTTGGAGATCATCGGGTTGGTCGTCTCCGACCTGTTCTCCCTGGCCGGCCTTCCATCAGAACCCAGCCTCTTCATTGCGGCCCTGACACTCGTTCTGGCCGGGGCCGTCCGCAGACGTCTGCGTGCCGCCCACACCGTGGTGCTGGTTGTCATGCTCGTCGCGCTGATCTCTTCGGCGTTGCTGGTCTACGTCGCCTGGGACTCTCCCGAGTGGCTGACGGTCGAACAGGTCAACGGCTGGACCCGGGACTACATCGAGATCCGCTCAGGTGTCGCGTTCAATCTGGTCGCGCTGTCGATACAGACCGTCGTCTTCATCGCGCTGCTGCTCAGCAGGTCCGCATTCCCGGCCCGTCTGCAGAAGGGCAGCCTCCGGCTCGGTCTCGGAGTCCTGCTGAGCGGACTGCTGCTGTCCGCGTGTCTGTCCTTCGCGCTGACCTGGTTCTTCCCGCACACGCTCAAGGGCCCGGGAGAGCGTGCACGTTGGAGCGTCCGTTCGGCGTTCGGAATCGAGACCCCGCCCGGCACTCCGGTCTTCGACGGTCATTACGGGCCGCACTGGATCTATGTACTTGCCGGCCTCACGTCGGCGATCGCGCTGGTGCTCGCGCTGCTGGCGGTGTGGCGGGCCGGCCACGGGGCGGGATGGCAGAGCGCCGACCAGGAACTGGCGGTCCGCCGCCTGTTGCTGGAGCACGGAGAGGACGACTCGCTCGGCTACTTCGCCACGCGCCGCGACAAGTCCGCGGTGTTCTCACCGGACGGCCGGGCGGTCCTCACCTTCCGCAACGAGGGAAGTGTGAGCGTCGCCAGTGCCGACCCCATCGGCGATCCGGGGTCGTGGCCCGCAACCATCGAAGCCTGGCGCAAGCAGTGCCGTGAACTCGGTCTGTACAGTGCGGTTCTTTCCAGTGGTGACAAGGCGTCCCAGATGTATGTCGACGCCGGCCTGCGGGCCTTCCCATTGGGCGACGAAGCGATCATCGACGTCGACTCCTTCAGTCTGCGGGGTCGGTCCATGCGTCCGGTGCGACAGGCGGTCACCAGGATCAACCGGGCCGGATACACCGCCGAAGTTCGTCGACACGGTGACCTGAACCCCGATGAACTCGCCGAGATCGAACGCCTGGCCACCGAATGGCGCGGCAACGAGACCGAGCGTGGTTTCTCGATGGCGCTCAACCGACTTGGTGACCCGGCCGACGGTCGATGCGTACTCATCACGGCCCGAGACCGCGAAGGTGTCATTCGTGGTTTTCTGTCGTTCGTGCCGTGGGGCGTGCGCGGTGTGTCCCTGGACCTCATGCGTCGAGACCGCTCCGCGGAGAACGGTCTCAACGAGTACCTGGTCGCCAAGCTGATCGAACTCGGCGGTGACCTCGGCATTCGCCGGGTGTCGCTGAACTTCGCCGTGTTCCGCAACGTGTTCAGCACAGCCGATCAGGTGGGTGCCGGTCCGGTCACGAAGCTGACGGATGCTGCGTTGTCGTTCGCGTCCAGGTTCTACCAACTCGAGACGCTCTATCGGTCCAACGACAAGTACCGCCCGACGTGGGTTCCACGGATGCTCTGCTACGACCCCGCCCTCACCGTGGCCCGCGCCGGGCTGGCGATGGGTATCGCCGAGGGCTTCGTGCGTCCGGTCGGTCCTCGCTTCCTCATCGGACCTCGTCCGGGTGAGAGCCAACCGGTGCGCACCGAGGAGGGGTTCAACGAGACCGTGCGTGAGCAGGAACGCGATCTGCTCATCCCGGAACCGGACGCCGTGCAACTCAGCGAGCAACAGCGCGTCCGTCGAGGCAAGCTGGAGCTGCTGCGGGAGGCGGGTTTCGAGGGCTACCCCGTGTCGGTGCCGCGCACCCATCGCGTGGCCGAGCTTGTTGCAGCACACAGGGGGATGGCCCCCGACACGACGACCGACGTCGCCGTGTCGGTCAGCGGACGCATCCGTGCCTGGCGCAACCTGGGCGGCGTCACCTTCGCAGTCCTCGACGACGAGGGCTCACGGATCCAGGTGATGGTCACCGTCGAAGGAACACCCCGCCAGGAGCGTGAACTGTGGCGCCGGACGGTCGACCTGGGCGACCTGGTCAGCGTCACCGGCGTGGTCGCGACCTCCCGCAACGGAGAACTGTCGGTGCTGATGCACTCGTGGCGCATGGCGTCCAAGTGCTTGAGCCCCATGCCGGTGATGCATACCCGACTGTCGGAGGACGTCCGGGCGCGCAACCGTTCCCTCGACCTGCTCCTCGACCCGAACTCACTCGCGATGCTGCAGCGCCGGTTCATCGGCGTGCGAGCCATGCGTGACGTCCTCACCGACAAGGGGTTCGTCGAGGTGGAGACGCCTATGCTCCAGACAATCCACGGCGGCGCGACCGCGCGTCCGTTCAAGACGCATATCAACGCCTACAACATGGGCCTGTACCTGCGCATCGCACCCGAGCTCTACTTGAAGCGGCTGGCGGTCGGCGGGATGCAGCGGATCTTCGAACTGAACCGCAACTTCCGCAACGAGGGCGCGGACGCGACCCACAACCCGGAGTTCACCTCGCTGGAGGCGTACGAGGCCTACGGTGACTACGACACCATGCGCGAACTCATGCGGGAGGTCGTGCTGCGCACCGCGGTTGCCGTGAACGGCCGTCCGGTCGCCTTGCGGCCCAACGCTTCAGGGGGAGTGGACGAGGTCGACCTGGACCGTCCGTGGCCGGTCGTGACCGTGCACGAGGCGGTGTCGAAGGCGGTCGGGCAGACCGTCACCAGCGCTTCGCCGCTCGCCGACCTCGCGCAGATCTGCGCCGCCCACGGTGTAGGTGCGCCGGCCGGGGCCGGTCCGGGCAAGCTGGTGATGGAGTTGTACGAGGCACTGGTCGAGAAGCAGACCACGTTCCCGACCTTCTACAAGGACTTCCCGGTCGAGGTCTCGCCGCTGGCGCGTCCGAACCGCAACGACCCGAAGTTGGCCGAACAGTGGGACCTGGTCGCGTTCGGCGCGGAGATGGGCACCGCGTACAGCGAGCTCATCGACCCCATCGATCAGCGCGAGCGTCTGACCCGTCAGTCAATGGCCGCTGCCGCGGGCGACCCGGAGGCGATGGAGGTCGACGAGGCCTTCCTCGGGGCACTCGAACTCGGCATGCCGCCGACCGGTGGCCTGGGGTTCGGTGTCGACCGACTGATCATGATGCTGCTCGGCACCAACATCAAAGCCACGCTCGCGTTCCCGTTCGTGCGGCCGAGTGGTCACGGCGACGACGACTGAACCTGGTCAACGGAAGTCGCGCGACCCGGTACGCACGCTGATCGTGAGCGGTTCCAGCCGGTCGGCGACCAGATTGGTGATCGCCATACCGTCGGCGGCCGAACTTTCGAGGATGCCGCGGATGACCATGGCGGGCGCCGTGCGAGCGATCCGTCGGTAACGGTGCCACACGCCACGACTGACGATCACGTTGAGCAGGCCGGTCTCGTCCTCGAGGTTGAGAAAGGTGATGCCGCTCGCGGTGGCCGGACGCTGCCGGTGGGTGACGACGCCGGCCACCTCGATCCGGCGTCCGGACTCGACCGTCCGGCAGGACTCGATCGGTCGAACTCCTCTGGCGCTCAACGCCTCTCGGTTGTGCCGGATCGGGTGATCGTTCGGGCTGATGCCGGTCGATTGCAGATCGTGCTGCAGGATCTCGCCCGGAGTGAGCAAGGGGAGCAGCGGTGGTTGGTAGGGCACGGTGAACTCCAACTGGCCCTCGCGGACGGTCGCCGCCTCCGCGGACCGCCACAGGGCATCACGCCGCGAGCCGGCGATGCAATCGAGCGCGCCGCTGAGCGCCAGAGCCTCCAGTTGGTCGGCGTCCAGCACCGCCCGGCGGGACAGATCGGCCAGATCGGTGAACTCGCCGTCCTTCTGCCTGGCGGCGACGATGCGTTCGGCGGCTGCCTCGCCGAGGTTCTTGATCTCGTCGAACCCGAGCCGTACGGCGAACGGGGCATCACGCCGGTGCTCGGCGGTGTCGTCGGGCCGGCTCGGGTCGAACAGTCCGATGTCGTCCTCGCTGTGGTCGCACAGACAGTCGGGGAGTCCGGAGGGGGAGGCGGGGGAGGTGATGGAGTCGTCGATCGGTTCGAGTCCGGCGTACACATCGGAGCGGTGCAGATGCGGCGGACGCACCTGCACGCCGTGGCGGCGGGCGTCACCGACGAGAGTCTGCGGTGCGTAGAAGCCCATCGGTTGCGCGCGCAGCAGGGCGGCGAGGAAGGCGGCGGGGTAGTGCAGTTTCAGCCAGGAACTGGCATAGACCAGCACCGCGAAACTGAGCGCGTGTGACTCGGCGAACCCGAAGTTGGCGAACGCCTCGATCTTGTTGTAGATCTCGTCGGCCACTTCGGGACTGATGCCGTTGGCATACATACCTTCATAGAGCCGGGTCCGCAGGGCGTCGATCCGTTCCACCCCGCGCTTGGAACCCATCGCCCGGCGCAGCAAGTCGGCGTCGGCGGGGGAGCAGCCGCCGACGCTGACCGCCATCTGCATCAGTTGCTCCTGGAACAACGGGACGCCGAGGGTGCGTTCGAGCACGTCCTTCACCAACGGATGTGGGTAGGTGATCTCGTCCTCGCCGGTGCGCCTGCGGATGTAAGGGTGGACGGCGCCGCCCTGGATCGGGCCGGGACGGATGAGCGCGATCTCGACCGCGAGGTCGTAGAAGCAGCGGGGCTTCAGGCGGGGAAGGGTGCCCATCTGAGCGCGGCTCTCGACCTGGAAGACACCGATGGAGTCGGCTCGGGCGAGCATGTCGTAGACCCCGCGTTCGCCCTTCGGCAGCGTCTCGATGTGCCACTGCTCGCCCAGGTGCTCCTGCACGAGATCAAAGGTGTACTGCAGCGCGGCCAGCATGCCCAGGCCGAGCAGGTCGAACTTCACCAGTCCCATCCACGCGCAGTCGTCCTTGTCCCACTGCAGGACGGTGCGGTTCTCCATCCGGGCCGGTTCGATCGGGCACACCTCACCCACCGGTCGCTCGGTGAGCACCATGCCACCGGAGTGGATGCCCAGGTGCCGCGGGAAGGTCAGCACCTGTTGCGCCAGGCCGATCACCGGTAGGGGGATGTCGTGGTCGGCACTACTGATGTCGGCGCCCCACCGTTCGACCTGCTTGGACCATGCGTCCTGCTGACCTTGACTGTGCCCCAAAGCTTTTGCCATGTCGCGGACGGCGTTCTTCGGACGATAGGTGACGACATTGGCCACCTGCGCCGCATTGCGTCGGCCATAACGCCTGTAGACGTACTGGATCACCTCCTCGCGTCGTCCGGAATCGAAATCGATGTCGATGTCGGGTGCTTCTTCGCGTAGTTCGGACAGGAAGCGTTCGAACGGCAGCCGGTAGAAGATCGGGTCGATCACCGTGATGCCCAGCACGTAACAGACCAGGGACGCGGCCGCCGACCCGCGGCCCTGGCACAGGATGCCTTCGCCACGGGCGAAGGTGACGATGTCGTGGACGATCAGGAAGTAGCCGGGGAAGTCCTTGGCCTCGATGACGTCGAGTTCCTTGTCGAGCCGCTGGCGCACCTCGGCCGACATCGGCGAGAACTTTTGTGCCGCAGCGGTTTCGACCAGTTGTCTCAGGTAGCTCATCGACGTGTGTCCGGCCGGTACGTCCTGCTTCGGCAGACGTGGGGTCGCTGCACGGAGACGGAAGCCGGACTGGTCGGCGATCTCGACGGTGCGCTCGATCGCACCGGGGAACCGACCGAACCGTCGCTGCATCTCGCCCCCGCTGCGCAGGTGAGCCTGGTCGGACGCGGGTAACCAGCCGTCGAGATCGTCGAGACTGCGCCGTGCGCGAACGGCCGCGACGGCTGTTGCGAGCGGGTAGTTCTCCGGTGAGGCGTAGTGGACGGCGTTGGTCGCCACGACGTCGAGTCGGCACCGGCGAGCCAGATCGGCCAGTCGGTCATTGCGTGGACCGTCACTCGGATCACCGTGATCGGTGAGTTCGACCAGAACGCGATCGTGACCGAAGAGTTCGGCCAGACGCTCGAGTTCGCTCATGGCAGCGCCTTCATCACCTCGCGAAAGTGCTTGCCGGACAAGGCCTTTGCGGCACCCGGTCAGCACAAAACTTGACCCGGAGGTGATGCTCGCGATGCGGGCGAGGTCGTGCACCGGGCGCCCCTTCTCCGCCTCCGGGTGTAGGTGACCGTCGGTGAGGGCGGTGGCCAACTTCCGGTACCCCTCCACGCCATCGGCGATCAGGACGAGGTGATGTCCTTCCGGATCGGCGTTGCCGTTCTGCGGCGCGCTCAATCCGAACGACAGCTCGGCTCCGTACATCGTGATCAGGTCGCCGTAACTCTCGGCAGCTTCGGCGAGCCGGACGATGCCGTACAGCCCGTCGTGGTCGGTGAGTGCGAGCCCGTGCAGCCCGAGCGCCACCGCCTCGGTGACGAGATCCTCGGGCGAGGAGGCACCGTCCAGGAAGCTGTAGTGCGAGTGGGCATGCAGTTCGGCGTAGGGCACGACGACGTCGGGGCGGTCGATCCTGGCCGGAGTGAACTTGGCACGTTTGCGGGAGAACGCCGGCCCGTCACCACCGTCGGCGACCAACTCCTGCCGCACCTGCGGGCGGACGCCGTGAGAGAGGGCCTGCTCCAGTTGCGACCACGGGATCGGCGGGTTGTTCCATCCCATCCCTCACCACCACAACCTGCGTAGGTCAGTCATAGCGAGCCTCGATCCACCAGCCGTTCGGTGCGGCGATCAGCAACCACGCCTGGGATGCGTCGTCGATGATCTGAAAACGATTGACCTGCAACGGTTTTTGCCACCAATGCTGACGCAGCGGCCAGGGTCCGTTCCATGCGACGATCCGGCGCCGGGGAGACCGATCATGGGCCGGCCGCCAGTGGGTCGGCGGACGGGAAAGGTTGCCGCGCGAATCGACCCCGACCGCCTCGCCGTCGTCCGTGCTCACCTCTGCGGGGCGGGCTCGTCGGAAGACGGTGGCCGGTGCCGGGCCCGGGACGGTGCCCGGCCAGGGTTGCTCCAGCCGGGCCTGGGCCGGAGCGGCATCACCCCACGGACGGATCGCCTGTCGCTCGTGCAGCAACCGTCCGCCGACCAACGTCGCACTGCACACGCCCGAGTGACCGAGTTCGTGCTGCAGCGAGGTGAGTGCATGGACGATGTGTCGGTCGGGGCGTTCTCCCCAGAGGCCTTGAGCGTGTTCGCTTGCAGCCGTGGGAGATTCGGCGGCGACGGCCACGGAGCTGATTGCGTCGAACCGGGTCTGCTGTTCGGCGTCGAAGTCGTCGAGTTGCCACCGGACCCGCTCGACCATGTCGTCGACTCCGAAGGGCCAGGTGTGCCGCCACCGGCGTTCGTGTACCACTCCTGCCTCGGTGCGCAGTTCGACACGGATCTCGTGGCAGACCTGTCCGGCACGGCGCAGGCGCTCGGTCAATTGCTCGCAGTGAACGCGTACCCAGTGGGTGATGGTGGCGGTGTCGGTGGCCGGTGGGTCGCAGACCGCACGTACCGAAAGATCGGTGGGCACCGGGGATGTGCGCAACAAAGGAGCGTCCTGCCCGCTCGCGAGTCGGTGGGCGCGCAGGCCACCCTCGCCGAAGCGTGCATGAACCTGTTGTCGAGGCAGTCGAGCGAACCCGCCAAGGTTGCGAATACCCATGCGACGCAAAGTTTTTGCCAGGTCAAGTTGATCGATCTCCTGCGCGACGGCCTCGACCGGCAGGGTACGCAGGAAGCGGTGGGTGTCGTCGGCGGACAGGTTGACGAACGGGCGTTCGGGCGTCGTCGCGTACGCGGCCTGCTCTGCTGCGAAGAGTCCTTCGGCGACCGCGATCCGGGCGTCGGGGACGTCGGTGTCGCTCAGTTGGTCGAACAGGCTCTCCACCACGGCGTCCTCGCTGCCGTAGAAACGCGAAGCACCGGCGATACGCATCGCGATTGTGCCTGGACGCAGCACCTGCATGTGGGGAACGAGCTTCTCCACCGCACGTAGAACCGGCGCGAAGCGTCGCTCGTCGAGTGCCGGGTCATGTTGCAGGACAACAAGATTCGGACACCGCACCTGCGCTTCTCGGACCCGTAGGCCGACGGTCACGGCTTCCTGGGCCGCGGTCTCGCAGACCGCGACGAGCCGGCCGGCCCGAACCAGTGCGAAGGCCGACGGGGCGGCGCTTCCCATCGAGCGGCGTACCGCCTCGATCGACCAGTTCGGGCACCACACGACCAGCGCACGCGCGGGGCGTGTGCTGAGTGGGATGGACGCGGTCATCCATCGAGTATCGAACATGTGTACGAACTAGGCAAGCGCGGTGAGTCGCGGGCAGGTGGGACATCAATCAGAAAATCTGTCGCTCCGCAAGCCCCCACTTCGTCCTCAGGCATGACACAAATGAGATGTGACTGTTCAGCGAACAGTCTTGGGAGAGCAGGAAGTCTCAACCAACATCTCTTGAAGGGGTTGTAGTTCATGACGCTTGACATCAATCGGCTGCACGGCCAGAACGTTGTCGACCAGGACGGTGACAAGGTCGGTTCCATCGGCCAGGTCTACCTGGACGACGAGACCGACCGCCCCACCTTCGTGACGGTGAAGACCGGGCTTTTCGGCAACAACGAGACCTTCGTTCCGCTGGACATGGCGCAGAACGACGGTGACGACCTGCGTGTCCCGTACACCAAGGACTTCATCAAGGACGCGCCGAACGTCGACGCCGACGGTCACCTGTCCGAGCAGGAGCAGGACGAGATCTACCGCTACTACCAGCTCGACGGTGGCCGCGCCGGCGGTGTGGATGACGGCCGCATCGGCAATGACGGCGACCGCGACCGTGACGGCCTGGGTGTTGCCGGTGCTGCTGGTGAAGTTGCCGGCCGTGGCGGAGATGTCGACCGTGACCTCGACCGTCCCGACACCGGCGACCGCGACCGACGTGGCTTCGACGGCGACGACAACTCGGTCGTCCGCCGCGAGGAGGAGCTCAAGGTCGGCAAGGAGCGTGTCGAGACCGGCCGCGTCCGCTTGCGCAAGCACGTCGTCACCGAGCAGAAGACCGTCACCGTGCCGGTCGAGCGCGAGGAGTTCGAGGTCGTCCGTGAGCCGATCACCGATGGCGACGGCAGCCGTGGCGGCAAGCTCGGCGACGACGAGGTGTCGGTGACCCTCTCCGAGGAGCGTCCGGTGGTCGACAAGGAGGTCGTCGACAAGGAGCGCGTCGGACTGCAGACCAACAAGGTCCAGGACGAGCGCCGCGTCGACGCCGAGGTCGGCCGTGAGGAAGTCGTCGTCGACGAGGACGGCCGTCGTGGTGTCGACGGTGACCGCGACGACAACCGCGGCCTTGCCGACAAGGCGAAGGACAAGGCTCGCGACCTGAAGGACGGCCGCGACAACCACTGAGCTGTCGTGATCGCATGAAGTGGCCCCGGGGTTCTCCCGGGGCCACTTCTCATGTCGCGGAAGATCTCACCGACGGTGCGGTGGTGGCCACTGGACGGTGGCGCTCGTGGTGCGGTGGCCGCGGGTGCACGAGATCGTCAACTCGCGACTCACCAGGTGGCCATGGCCGTGTTCGAGCCCGTGCCAACGATCGGCGGTCACCTCGAAGGTGCTGGTCGCCTGCGGCCAAGCGCCGGCAACAAGCAGGGTCGCGCCCCGGTGGCGCAGGCGGGCGAGCAGTCGATTGCGCAACCCGGGTGCGAGGGGTGGAGCAGGGCGGGCGAGGACAACGTCGATCGCCTCGATCAGCGCGCAGACGGTGTCGAGCCATTGCTCGGGTCGTACTTGTGGGATGAGGGCAAGACGTTCCAGGTCGACGCCCCACTCGTCCGCACACTCCAGGCCCAGATCCGGGAAACCGACTGTGGCGCACCATGATCCGGCGGCGGATGCGCCGGCCATCAAAGCGATGCCCAGGCTTGTCGAGTTGGTGATGCAGTGAACGGTGCCCACTCGTAGTCCCGGCCCGACCAGTTCGGTCAGGGCGGAATGGGTGGGCAGCGACTGTCCGGCCGGCTGTGCGCGGTGCAGTTCGCTGCGTAGGGCAGCGATCGTCTCCAGTCGATCCGGAAGGGTCGTGGTCATCCATCAAGCATCGAACACATGTTCGATATATGCAAGTGGCCGGTGCACACGTTCGGGACGGCATGCGGCAGGATCTACACATGGCTGCTGAGCGGGAAGTGCTGACCTACGAAGACTTCGGGCGTGCGGTGCGCGAGGTCGCCCAGAATGTGGTCGATTCCGGCTTCGAACCGGACCTCGTCCTGTCGATCGCGCGTGGCGGTCTGCCGTTCGGCGGCGCCCTCGGGTACGCGTTGGACATCAAGAACGTGTCGGTGGTGAACGTCGAGTTCTACACCGGCGTCGATCAGCGACTGGACGTGCCGATCATGCTGCCGCCCACACCTGCGGCGGTGGATCTGTCAGGGATGAAGGTGCTTGTCGTCGATGACGTGGCCGACACCGGCAAGACGCTGAAGCTGGTGCAGGAGTTCGTCGCCGACCACGTGGCCGAGTCCAAGATCGCGTGCATCTACGAGAAATCGCGCACGATCGTCAACTGCGACTATGTGTGGAAGTACACCGATCAGTGGATCGACTTCCCATGGTCGAGCCAGCCGCCGCTCACCTCCTCGCAGACCAAGCACTGATCGGCGCTGAGGCCAACGCAAGGCGCCGTCCCCGGATCCGGGGACGGCGCCTTTCGTATGTGCGATCAGGCCTCGGTGGACTCGGTCGGGCGCTTGCCGAGTTCCTCATCCAGGCGCAGCAGTCCCGGACCGTCGTCATTGATCAGCTTCACTCGTCCGACGATCTCGCTGACCGTCGCCTCTTCCTCGATCTGCTCGTTGAGGAACCAGTTGAGCAGCGGGCGGGAGTCGAGGTCGCCCTCCTTCTCGGCCGCCCGGTACAGGTCGCGGATCGAATCGGAGACGCGCTGCTCGTGCTTCAGCGCGGCCTCGAACGCGTCCAGCACCGTCTGCACCTGCACCTGCGGTGCGGGGATGGTGCCGATCTTCGCGTCGTTGTCGCGGTCGGCGACGTGGTCGATGAACTTGTTCGCGTGCACGATCTCCTCATCGGCCTGGTGGCGCAGCCACGCTGCCATACCGGGAAGATCCATCTCGTCCATCTCGATCGCGAGCTGGCGGTAGACGATCGATGCTTCGAACTCGAGGGTGATCTGGTCGTTGAATGCCTTCTCCAGGGCGTCGCTCATCTTCATTCCACGAGCCTAACGCGCGGCACTTCGCGGCGCCGCTGAGCAAAGCCTCAGCTTGCTGCCGGGCGGATGCTGCTCAGGTCCGCGGCAGTCGATTCTTCGGGTCCGTTCTTCGACCAGGCGCCACCCCACGGGTTGCCGAATGGGCCCGTTCCAGCCGGCGTTAAGGAACGGCAAATGCACGAGGGAACGCCATTTGCGGCGTTCCCTCGTGCATTTGGAGTTGCTTCAGCGGATCACCAACTGTTGACGACGTCGATCACCAGTCGCTGGCCACCGTCCGTGTCGTTGAGCACGAACACCTTCATCGGCAGGCGTCCGCGCAGTCCGATGAAGAACTGCGTCTGGCCCTCGAAGGAGGACCCGTAGGCGATCTGCTTGAAGTTGTACCAACCGGCGACGTTGGCCACTTCCATGCGGTTCGCCGGGCGGTAGGTGGGAACGCCGGACGTGGTGTACGCCGGTGCCTTCGCGATGACCTGCAGGACGGCGCCACCCCGCAGGCGCAGCACCTGGCCGCTCGGGTCGACGACCGCCTTGCTGACGTAACGGACGTCGTAGCCGGTGTTGCCGGATCCGCGGCCCAGGTCGATGACCATCCGCTCGAAGCATCCGTGTTGACCGACCCGGACCCCTGTGACCGGGCGTGTGGTCATGGGCGAAGAGGTCTTCGCCAGCGAGCCCCACGGTGCAGTGCAGGCGGTGGCCTGCGCGTTGTCTGCGCCGATGGGTGAGATGCCGGCCGTGGCCGCCAGTGCGACTGCCGAAGCAGCAATGCCGAACTTCTTCTTCATGGTGCCTCCCCTTGAGAATTCGGAGCGGGAATACCGCGCCGGTTCCAGGATGCTCCTAGAGCCCGTCAAAGGGAATGGGCAGATCTACCCTGTTCTCCGCGACTTCAGTGGGTCGGATGTCCGTCCGGCGGGAGTACATCGGACTGTGCGGGCAACTGGTCCTGACGCACGATGCCCACTGGGCAGGTCATGCCGTTGGGTCCGTGATTGCAGTATCCGCCGGGGTTCTTGTGCAGGTACTGCTGGTGGTAGCCCTCTGCGTAATAGAACGGGCCGGCGTCCTCGGCACTGCGCACTTCGGTGCTGATCTCGCCGAATCCGTTGTCGCTCAACACTGTCTGGAAGCTGTCGCGAGTCGCCTCGGCGGCTTCCTGCTGCTCGGGCGTCGTCCAGTAGATCGCCGATCGGTATTGCGTACCGACGTCGTTGCCCTGGCGGTTGGCGGTGGTGGGGTCGTGATTCTCCCAGAATTCCTTGAGCAACAGTTCGGGTGAAGTCTGTGCGGGGTCGTAGGCGACCAGCACGGCTTCGGTGTGCCCGGTGCGTCCGGTGCAGGTCTCCTCGTACGTCGGGTGCTTCGTGAAGCCGCCCATGTAACCGGCGGCCGTCGTCACCACGCCCGGCAGTTTCCAGAAGATCCGTTCGGCTCCCCAGAAACATCCCATCGCCACGTACAGCACCTGCGTGCCGTCGGGCCAGGGGCCACGAAGAGGCGTGCCGAGCACCTCGTGTGTGTCCGGGATTCCCGGAAGTTCGTTGTCACGGCCGGGCAGTGCGTGGTCGGCGGTGACCATGGTGGCGGGGCGTCCGAAACCGAAGATCATGTCCGACACAACGACGAGCCGCCCGGGAACCTTCCCGAGCGGTTCGTTCGAGCGCGTTGTCGACTCAGCAGTACTTCATCCCGGAGAGCGCCTTGGTGTAGGTGCAGCGGTGCGTCACTGCACCACGGGAGTTCACCAGCCGAGCGGTGTCGCCGGTGTTGTTCCACACGTACTGGGTCGTCTTTCCGAAGTACTGGTTCGTGGCGGACGCGGTGCCGCGCCCGGTGCGGATCGTCACCGTCTTCTTCGCACCCAGCACGAAGTTGCGGGGGAAGCGGAAGATGTGGTTGTCGCCGTTGTCGCGGACGGTGTACCCGGTCAGGTTGATTGCCCGAGTTGTCGTGTTGGTCAGCTGGATCCACTCCGCGTTGAGCTTGGTGTTCGACACCGGCAGGTCGTTTCCGCGCGGGTCGGCGGCGAAGGCGCCGAACTTCAGCGGCGGCAGGGCGGCGTCCGCCGAGTGGGTGCCCGAAGCGATGGTGGACAGAGCACAGGCAGCGGCCAGCCCGGCGGCGATGCGACGCATGTGGAGGTTCCCCTTGGCAAGTGAATGGACCGGGCCGTCAGACCCGCTGTTCAAGAGTAGTTGAGCGTCGAACTTCCTGTCCGCCGTTTCGGAATACTCGGTTGTGCCTGCTGGCGGACCCGGGAAAGGATCGACCCATGACTTTCGAGGTGCGTGAGATCGACCTGTTCGGCGACGGCGAGCAGGCTCAGCACTGGATCGACGTCCAGACCCGCAGCGGGGAGGCTGTCTGGGGCAGTGAACACTCCGGTTGGAGCCTGGGTGAGGTGCAGGGGCGACGCCGCGGTACCCAACACACCTTCATCGACCTCGCCGCCGTCGAGGGCGACGCGGTGATCGGCATGGCGGCCGTGGCGATGCCGGCCCATGACAACAAGCACCTTGCATTGTTGATGCTGCATGTCGATCCGGATCACCGCAAGAAGGGTGTCGGCATGGCTCTGGCGCAGGACGTGCTGCGACGGGTCGGCGAGGCCGGACGCACGACCGTGCAGGTCGACACCGAAACCCCGACGGACGCAGAAGTCTCTGTCGGCCCCGATTTCGCCGAGCGGTTCGGATTCAGAAATGTCCAGACCCTCTTCCGCAGCGCGATGCCGCTGCCTGCCGACCGTGATCGGCTGGCCGGGCTGGCGGCCGGTGAGGGGATCGAGGATGCTGCCGCGTTCCGGGTCGAGTGGCGCGTCGACGACGTCCCGGACGAATGGTTGCCGGGCCTTGCGATTCTCGAACAGCGGATGAGCACCGACGCCCCACAGGGTGACATGACCACGGAAGAAGAGGCCTGGACGCCGGAGCGAGTGCGCGAGAACCTCGACTGGGCGACCAAGCAAGCGCAGCGCCACGTCGTCGTCGCGGTCGCCTTCGAGGGCGAGGAGATGGTCGGTTTCACCCAGGTTGAATCGCCACGCGAGACCCCGACGCTGGCCTACCAGCAGGACACCCTGGTCCTGCGTGAAGCTCGGGGCCATGGACTCGGTCTGCGGCTCAAGGCTGCTGCGGCACTCGCGCTGATGGACGAGCTGCCGCGAGTGAGCCGCGTGCGCACGTGGAACGCCGACGATAACCGGCACATGCTGGCCGTCAACGCCGACCTCGGGTACGAGCGGCAGGGCGTTCTGCAGGTCTGGGAACTCGATCTGACTCACCGAGTGGCCGGGCTGTGAACCACCGGCCGGGGTATAGCCCGGCCACCAGTTCATAGCCCGGCCACTCGGTGGTGGTCGGGGACGCCGGGAACTCTCGATAACCTTGGGCGGTGCTGACCGTTCAAGAAGCCCTCCTGACGCTGCAGAAGTTCTGGACCGACCGTGGCTGCATGGTCGTCCAGCCGTACAACACCGAGGTCGGGGCGGGCACGATGAACCCGGCCACTGTCATGCGGGTCCTCGGACCGGAGCCCTGGCGGGTGGCGTACGTCGAGCCGTCCGTGCGCCCCGACGACAGCCGGTACGGCGAGAACCCCAACCGACTGCAGACGCACACCCAGTTCCAGGTGATCCTCAAACCCGACCCCGGCAACCCGCAGGAGCTCTACCTGGAATCGCTGCGTGCACTCGGCATCGACCTGGACGCGCACGACGTCCGCTTCGTCGAAGACAACTGGCAGCAGCCGGCCATCGGCGCCTGGGGTCTGGGCTGGGAGGTGTGGCTGGACGGCATGGAGGTCACCCAGTTCACCTACTTCCAGCAGGTCGTCGGCCAGAACCTCGAGCCGATCAGCGTCGAGCTGACCTACGGCATCGAGCGCATCATGATGGCGTTGCAGGGCGTATCCCACTTCAAGGACATGCAGTACGCCCCGGGCATCAGCTACGGCGAGGTGTTCGGCCAGAACGAGTTCGAGATGTCGAAGTACTACCTCGACACCGCCGACGTGCAGACCAATCGCGACCTGTTCGAGCGCTACACCGCCGAGGCCGGCAAGCTCATCGAGGCCCGGCTGCCCGTGCCCGCCTGGACATACGTGCTCAAGAGTTCGCACGCGTTCAACGTGCTCGACAGCCGCGGCGCCGTCTCGACCACCGAGCGCGCCCGCTCCTTCTCGCTGATGCGCAAGCTCGCCCGCGAGGCCGGAGTTCTGTGGACCGAGCGTCGTGACGAACTCGGCAACCCGCTGCTGAAGTCGGACCTGCCGTCGATGCAGATCGGCGACTCCGTCATGGCGCCCTCGGCAGGCGAAACCCCTGCGACACAGCCGAGTTCGACCGATCCGCAGACCTTCGCGCTCGAGGTCGGAGTCGAGGAGTTGCCGCCGCACGTCGTGGGCCAGGCCATCGACCAGGTGCGTCAGGCGATCGTCGATGGATTGGACGCCTCCCGCTTGGACCACGGTGACGTCACCGTGGTCGGCACCCCACGTCGCATCGTGGCCACCGTTGCCGGGGTCGGTGCGCAGGAGCCGGACGCAGAGACCCTTCGCAAGGGTCCCAAGGCGGCCGCGGCGTTCGATGCCGAGGGCAACCCGACCAAGGCATGCGAAGGATTCGCGCGCGGCCAGCGAGTCTCCGTGGACGACCTGGTGCGTGCCGAGTTCGACGGTGCCGAGCACGTCGCGGTGAAGGTGCAGCAGCCCGGACGCGACGTGCTGGGGGTGCTGGGCGGCATCGTCGAGGCGGTGGTCGGCTCGCTGCGCGCCGACAAGAACATGCGCTGGGCCGACCCGGAGCTCACCTACAGCCGTCCGGTGCGTTGGCTCGTCGCGCTGTGGGGCGCCGACCTGGTGCCCGCACAGATCTCGCAGCTGCGCACCGGCCGCACCACCTACGTGCACCGCACCGACCCCAATGCGTTGGTGCCGGTCGCGTCGGCCGACGAACTCACCGCGCTGCTGGGCGACAAGGGCATCGTGCTCGACCCGGAGGCCCGGCGTGCGTCGGTCGTCGAGCAGGCCACCCGGCTTGCTGAATCTGTCGGCGGAACAGTCGATTTCGAGGCGGAGTCGGCGCTCGTCGACGAGATAACCAACCTGGTCGAGCAGCCCCACGGCATCCTCGGTGGGTTCGAGGAGCGCTACCTGCGGGTGCCCGAGCAGATCCTCACCACCGTCATGCGCAAGCACCAGCGCTACCTGCCGGTGCGGGACGCGTCGGGCGCCCTGATGCCGCACTTCATCACGATGGCGAACGGCGACTGCGACGACGACGTGGTGCGCGGCGGTAACGAGTCGGTGCTGCGGGCCCGCTACGAAGACGCGGCGTTCTTCTACGACGCCGACCTGCAGGTCGACCTCACCGAACTGCGCGCGGGCATCTCCAAGCTCACCTTCGAAGACCGCCTCGGCTCGATGGCCGACCGTTCCGACCGCATCAAGGACGTCGCGGCGGCGCTCGCCGAGACGATCGACCTGGACGCCTCGGGCCGCGAAACGCTTTCCCGGGCAGGCGAACTCGCGAAGTTCGACCTTTCGTCACAGATGGTCGTCGAGCTGTCGTCGCTCGCCGGCTTCATGGCCAAGGAGTACGCCGCGAAGGCAGGGGAGACCCCCGAGGTCGCCTCCGCGCTGTGGGAGATGGAGTTGCCGCGCACCACCGGCGGCCCGCTGCCCACCTCGGTGCCGGGAGCGTTGCTGGCGCTCGCCGACCGGTTCGACCTGCTCACCGCCATGTTCGCGATCGGCGCCAAGCCGACCGGATCGTCCGACCCGTTCGCGTTGCGTCGTGCGGCACTCGGTGTTGCGAGCATCCTGCGCGGAGTCGACGGCGTCGGTGCGATCACGATCAGCGCCGGCCTCGCTGCCGCGGCTGCCCGTCTGCGCACCCAGGGTGTCGACGTCAGTGACGAATCGGTCGCTGCAGCACAGGAATTCGTCGAAGGACGCTTCCACCAGCAGTTGCGCGACGAGGGCATCTCGGCCGGGTTGGTCGACGCCGTCGCACCGCTCGCGGACGCCCCCGGCAAGGCGGAGCTCGCGCTCAAGGACATCGAGGCCGTGCGTGCGACCGACGGGTTCGCGCCCCTGGTCGAGGTGACCCAGCGCATCACCCGGATCGTGCCGGCCGGCACCACCGGTGCCTACGACCGGTCCGTGCTCGTCGAGGACACCGAGAAGGCGCTCGCCGACCGGGTCGACGCCCTGCCCGACCACGCGGGCGACGGCCTCGTCGATTGGCTCGCCGATGCGAAGGCGATCGTCGACCCGGCGAACACCTTCTTCGACGAGATCCTGGTGATGGCCGACGACGAGGCGCTCAAGGCCGCCCGCCTCGGCCTGCTGCAGACGATCGTCGACCGTGCGCCGAAGGGCATCGACTGGAAGGCGCTGCACGCGGCGCTGTGAGACGCGCCGGACGCAAGAACAGCGGGCGGCCCCGAACGGGCCGCCCGCCTTTTGTTGCTCATGTGTCGATCACACGCCGGGGCCGCCCGAGCCGGAGCCGCCGAATGTGTTGTTCTGATACACCTTGTGCATGTGGGCCGACGCCAGCCGTGCGCCGTCACGGTCGCCTTCGATGCGGGGGCCCCTACGGAGATTCTGACGCAGGTGGCCGCGGGACTTCCAGTTGCTGCCGGAGTTGACCCGGTCGTAGACGGCCGCGCCGATGAGGACGACGGCTATGACCGAAAGAACGATGATCCAGAACATGGTCTGACCCCCCTTGCCCGAGGCGGAGGCCCGATGCCCCTCCTGGGTGTGACGGTACGCCAGGAGGACTCGGAATGTCATCCATCGCGGTCGTAGGGTTGGGACCATGACCAACGAGCAGCACGGCTTCTCCACCCGCGCCATCCACGCCGGTTCGGAACCCGACCCCCGCACCGGCGCCGTCACCCCGGCGATCTACCAGACGTCCACCTACAAGCAGGACGGTGTGGGCGGCTTCCGCGAGGGGTACGAGTACTCCCGCTCCGCCAACCCGACCCGCACCGCGCTCGAGACCTGTCTCGCCGCGATCGAGGGCGGCTCGCGCGGCTTCGCGTTCGCCTCGGGGTTGGCCGCCGAGGACACCCTGATGCGGGCCGTGCTGCAGCCCGGTGACCACATGATCATCCCGACCGACGCATACGGCGGCACCTTCCGCCTCGTCGACAAGGTGGTCAAGCGGTGGGGCGTCGACTACTCGCTCGCCAAGGTGGGTCAGGCGGACGCGATCCGTGGCGAGATCCGTCCGGGCGTCACCAAGTTGATCTGGATCGAGACCCCGACCAACCCGATGATGGGCATCGCCGACATCGCGGCCGTTGCGCAGGTCGCCCACGAAGCAGGTGCACTGCTGGTCGTCGACAACACCTTCGCCTCCTCCTACCTGCAGCAGCCGCTCGCGCTTGGCGCGGACGTCGTGATGCACTCCACGACCAAGTACGCCGGCGGTCACAGCGACGTCGTCGGCGGCGCATTGATCGTCGGCAAGGGTCAGGACGAGCTCGCCGAAAAGGTTGCCTTCCATCAGAACTCGCTCGGAGCGGTGGCAGGACCGATGGACTCCTGGCTGGTGCTGCGCGGCTTGAAGACACTCGCCGTGCGAATGGAACAGCACTGCACCAACGCCGAGAAGATCGTCGACTACCTGCAGACCCGCGAGGACGTCACCCACATCCACTACCCGGGCCTCGACAGCCACCCCGGCCACGACATCGCGGCCAGGCAGATGAAGCGGTTCGGCGGCATGATCAGCTTCCAGCTCGAGGGTGGCGAACAGAACGCCGTCGACGCCATCGGACGGACGAAGATCTGGACGCTCGGCGAATCACTGGGCGGGGTCGAGTCGCTGATCGAGCACCCGGCACGCATGACGCACGCAAGTGTCAAGGGCACCGAGTTGGAAGTGCCCGGCGACCTCATCCGACTGTCCGTGGGCATCGAGGACGTCGACGACCTGATCGCCGACCTCGACCAGGCGCTGCGCTGACCGTGATCAGCGGATGATCCTGTTTCTCGTCGCGGCGGTGCTTGCCGGCGCCGCGCTGGCCTTGTTCGTCGCGGCCGGGCGGGACCGTAGGACGTGGAGCGAGCACCGTCGCCAGGTCATGATGATCAGGCGTTGGGAACGTGCTCGTGACGGTGCGCCCTTCGATCAGGCGGCGCCGCCTCGTCCGGAGCTCGACTCGCCGTACGCCAAACCCCGCGCGGAGAATCCACCGGTGTTGCCGGATCGGCCGGGCCAGACCCGTCTGCTCTGGGGCGCGTTGCTCGTCGTTTGCGCCGTCCTGGTGTTGACCGCGGCGCTCGCTGCTTGAGTCGAGGTTCAAGACTCGGTCAAGACCTGGCGGGGCACGGTGATGCTGTCGGTACCAGGTGGCAGAGTATGCGACATGTCACTAGCGGTAGAGGCCGAAGGCCTGGCCAAACACTTCAAGGACGTGAAGGCGGTCGACGGTGTCTCGCTGCGGGTGCCGCAGGGCAGCGTGCTCGGCGTCCTCGGCCCCAACGGAGCGGGCAAGACCACCACCGTGCGAATGCTCACCACGTTGATCCCGATCGACGAGGGCCGCGCCCAGGTCGGCGGAGCCGACGTGGCCACCCAGGCGCAGGAGGTCCGCCGCAAGATCGGTGTCTCGGGTCAGTACGCCGCCGTCGACGAATACCTCACCGGCTACGAGAACCTCGAGATGGTCGGTCGGCTGTACCACCTGCGAAAGTCGGAGGCGAAGGCTCGGGCGCGGGAGTTGTTGTCACAGTTCCGGCTCGACGACGCGTCCGACCGTCCCGCGAAGACGTACTCCGGCGGAATGCGCCGACGGCTCGACCTCGCCGGCGCGCTGGTGGCCCGGCCTCCGGTGATTTTTCTCGACGAGCCGACCACCGGTCTCGACCCACGCAGTCGCGGTGACATGTGGGACGTCATCGTCACGTTGGTGGGGGAAGGCACCTCGGTGCTGCTCACCACCCAGTACCTCGAAGAAGCCGACCGGCTGGCCGACAACATCGTCGTGATCGACCACGGCCGCATCATCGCCGAGGGCACCGCCGACGACTTGAAGTCTCAAGTGGGCGGCGAGCGATTGGAGATCACCGTGACCGAACCCGACAGGGTCGAGGACGCGCTCCGGGTCCTGGACCACATCGGTGACGGACAGGCGAAGACCGACCAGAACGGTCGCCGGGTGACGGTCCCGGTCAACGGTGGCACGCAGTCGCTGCTCGCAGCGGTCCGCCAACTCGACGAAGAAGGAATCTCCGTGCAGGACATCGGTATTCGCCGACCGACGCTCGACGACGCCTTCTTGTCACTGACCGGCCGTCCGGCCGAGGACGCCGACGGGACGGACGAGCCGGTCAAGGAGAACGTCCGATGACCGCCTTCCTCAACGACTCGCTGACGATCGCCAAACGCAACCTGCTGAAGATCAAGCGGGTGCCCGACCTCATCGTGTTCACCACGTTGCAGCCGATCATGTTCGTGCTGCTGTTCGGTTACGTCTTCGGTTCGCTCGCCGGGTCCGGCGCCGCGGTACAGGGTGGCTATCGCGAGTTCATGATGGCCGGCATCTTCACCCAGACGATCATCTTCGGCGCCACGATCACCGGGTTCATGATGGCCGAGGACATGCAGAAGGGCGTGATCGACCGGTTCCGCACGCTGCCGATGCACCCGAGCGCGGTGCTGTTCGGCCGCACCTTCGTCGACGTGCTCAACAACGTCCTGGTGCTGATCGTGATGTCGCTGACCGGTCTGCTGATCGGGTGGCGCATCCGCGGCAGCTTCCTGGACGCGGCCGTCGCCTACCTGCTGATGCTGCTGTTCGCCTTCGGATTGTCCTGGCTGTTCGCGTTCATCGGGCTGAAGGTGCGCTCGCCCGAGGTCGTCAACAACGCCTCGTTCATGGTGATCTTCCCCGTCACCTTCATCGCCAACACCTTCGTACCGAGCGAGAACATGCCGTCGGCGTTGAAGGCGTTCGCCGGCTGGAACCCGGTCTCGACGATCACACAGGCCGCTCGCGAAGGCTTCGGCAACCTGTATGCCCTCTCCGGCGGGCAAGATCCGGCAGCGGTCGAGAAGGCCACCCGATACACCTGGGCACTCGAACACCCGGTGCTGTACTCGGCGATCTGGGCCCTGGTGTTGCTGGCGATCTTCGTTCCGCTCTCGACCCGCGCGTACAAGAAGGCCGTCGCCAAGTAGACCTCTCGAGAACGAGCGAGCGGCCCCGCACTCCGATGGAGTGCGGGGCCGATCGTGTCGCGTGTGCGCCGGAAGTCAGCCGTCGTAGGGGGTGGCGTCGAGGATCTTGACCTTGACGGTCTTGCCCGCGGGGGTCTCGTACTCGGCCTCGTCGCCCTTGGACTTGTTCAGCAGGGCGGCGCCGAGCGGCGACTTCTCGGAGTAAACGTCGAGGTCGGTGTCGCCACCGATCTCGCGGTTGCCGAGCAGGAAGGTCTCCTTCTCGCCGAACATCTCGACGGTGACGACCATGCCGGGCTCGACGATGCCGTCGTCCGCCGGCTTCTCGCCGACGACCGCGTTGCGCAGAAGGGTTTCGAGCTGGTGGATGCGGGCCTCCATCTTGCCCTGCTCCTCCTTGGCGGCGTGGTAGCCACCGTTCTCCTTCAGATCGCCTTCGAGGCGGGCTTCTTCGATGCGCTTTGCGATCTCGATGCGACCTTCACCAAGGAGGTGGTCTCGCTCGGCCTTCAAGCGGTCGTACGCCTCCTGGGTGAGGAAGGTCGCCGAAGCGTCGGCAGTGCTGGTCACGGTCATCTCCCTTGTGGCAGGACGGTCCCGCCAAGCTTGTTAAAAGTCGAGGTCTGGGCGGCTCGCTCTCAGCAGCGGGGCCCAGACCTTCGGATTCGTGAAAGCACGATGTTACGCCCAGGGATGTCGAATGTCACACCGATCGGGCAAATGTGAGTGGCGCTCGGCGGCGTTCTCAGCGCAGTTCACAGTGTGTCACCTCGCCGGTCACGGCCTGTGTGACGGTGCGGACCGATCGGGTGTAGCGGGTGCTGGAGTGCGAGCTCGGCGGCAGCTCGACGCTCACGCGACCGACCGTCGCGTGTTTGACGTCGTACGCGACCAGGGTGCAGCGCACCGGCCGGTCACGTTGGTCGACGACGTCGAATGTGACGTCGACCTGCCGGTCGTTCACGACCTTCACACCGGCTTGTCCCCACGAGATGCCCCGGGTGGCGGAGATGCCGAACCAGGTGGCGGTCAGTGCGGCGATGGTGATCAGGACGCCTGCGGCGATCCACCAGCGCTTGGTGCCACCCGGGCGGAAACCGGTCGAGGAGCGCTCCTCCTCCTCGTCCGCCGACAGGTTGCGGCGCGAGGAAACCGGGTGGTCCGGAAGGTCGGTCATGGAATGAGAGAATATGCGGCGGTTCAACAACGTTGAGGACGAGGTGGAACGAGTGACAGAGCAGCTGCGACTCCTGGCGGTGCACGCGCACCCTGACGACGAGTCGAGCAAGGGCTCCGCGACGATGGCCAAGTACGTCGCCGACGGCTACCGCGTCATGGTCGCCACCTGCACCGGGGGCGAGCGTGGCGACATCCTCAATCCCCGACTGCAAGACGACCCCGAGATCAAGCGCAACCTGCCCGAGGTCCGGCGTCGCGAGATGGCGGCTGCCCAAGAGGTGCTCGGCATCGAGCACACCTGGCTCGGTTTTGTCGATTCCGGTCTGCCGGAAGGCGATCCGCTGCCTCCGCTGCCGGACGGTTGCTTCGCGCTCGAGCCGTTGGAGGTCACCACCGAGGCGCTTGTCCGGGTGATCCGCGAGTTCCGTCCGCACGTGATGACGACGTATGACGAGAACGGCGGCTACCCGCACCCCGACCACATCATGTGCCACGACGTCTCGATGGCGGCGTTCAAGGCCGCCGGTGACGCCGAGCAGTTCCCGCACGCCGGCCCTGCATGGCAGCCGCTGAAGTTGTACTACGACCGTGGATTCTCCCGCGAGAAGCTGACCGCGATGCACGAGGGCTTGCTGGGCCTCGGCAAGGAATCGCCCTTCACCGACTGGCTGGCCCGCTGGGAGGACCGCGACCCCGTCCGGGTCACGACCCGCGTCGATGCGTCCGGCTTCTTCGAACACCGCGAACGAGCGCTCCTCGCGCACGCCACGCAGATCGACCCGGACGGGTCGTTCTTCGCACTCTCGGCTGCCGAGCAAGCCACGATCTGGCCGACCGAGGAGTTCGAGCTCGCCATCTCCTACGTCAAGCCGGCCGAGGAACTGCACGAAGAGGACCTGTTCGCAGACCTCCCGGACGACGTGCAGGCGGCCGACGAACTCGCCCTGAACCCGCCGGCGGCCCCGGTCGTCGACGAGGTCCGCGAACGGAAGCTGTCCTGATGCGCGCCGAAGAAGCCGCGAGCAATGTCACCGCCGGGTTGCCGGGATTCCTGGTCCTGTTCTTCCTCGGTCTGGCTTGCTGGTTCCTGTTCCGCAGCATGAACAAGCGGATGCGCCGGGTGCGCTACGAAGCCGGCGACCTGACCAGCCGCAGGCGTGAGGGTGCCGACCCGGCCACGGACGAGCCGACGGACCCGTCGAAGAACGGCCCAGCAGCCTGACCTCAGGCGTTGGTCTGTGGCAGCTTGAGCACCGCGAGCAGCACGGCCGTGTAATGCGCGCTGAACGCCAGCAGGGTCAGCGCGTGAAAGATCTCGTGGAAGCCGAACCAGCGCGGTGACGGGTCTGGACGCTTGAATCCGTACACGACCGCACCGGCCGTGTACAGCACTCCGCCCAACGCGATGAGCGAGATGATCAGCGGACCGCCGGCGCGGTACAGCGGACCGAGGTAGAAGATCGCCACCCAGCCGAGTGCGACGTAGATCGGCACGTACAACCAGCGCGGGGCGCTCACCCAGAACACCCGGAACAACACCCCGCCGATCGCGCCACTCCACACGATGATCAGCAGTTGTGTGCCTTCGTCACGGGGTAGGAGCGTGAGCGCGAAGGGCGTGTAGGTGCCGGCGATGATCAGGAAGATGTTGGCGTGGTCGAAGCGCTTGAGGAATCCCTCGTACGCCGGTGACCATTTGCCGCGGTGATATACCGCCGACACACCGAACAGCAGACCGGCGGTCATCGTGAACACCGCCGCGCCGACGCGTCCGCTCAGCGTCGGGGTGATCACGACCAGGAGCAACCCGGCGATCATCGCAAGCGGGAACATGCCGGTGTGCAACCAGCCGCGAAGCTTCGGCTTCACCATGCGCAACATGCGGGCGGCGTCCTCGCCGAGTTCCTCCACGCGCTGCCCGATCTGGCTCATGATCAGATCGTAGGGCGGCGCGCCGGAACCGGTCGCGGTGGTCCGAACCTCCCACGGGCATATCGTTGGACAGGTGGTGACCCAGAGGCATGACGAAGGAGCAGACCGCGATGCGCGGACCGAGTGACCTCGTCTACGGCGCGTACGAGCGCCAACTGGCCCGTTCGTTGCCCACGGAGAACCTGCCGCGGCACGTCGGCGTGATGCTCGACGGCAATCGGCGCTGGGCCAAGGCCCGCGGCACCGACACCGCCTCGGGGCACAAGGCCGGTGCCGACAACATCGCCCCCTTCCTCGGTTGGTGCGAGGAGATGGGCATCGAGGTCGTCACCCTCTGGTTGTTGTCGACCGACAACCTGAACCGACCCACCGAAGAACTCGAGCCGCTCGTCGGCATCATCGAAGGCGTGGTCTGCGAGCTCGCCGGTCGCGAGCAGTGGAAGATCAACCCCGTCGGCGCCCTGGCGATGCTCCCCGAACACACCCAGGAGGTGCTGCGCGAGGCGTCCGAACAGACCGCGGACGTCGAGGGACTGATCGTCAACATCGCGGTCGGGTACGGCGGACGCCAGGAGATCGCCGAAGCGGTCCGCTCCCTGCTACGGGCACACGCGGCCGATGGCACCTCCATCGAGCAACTCGCCGAGATCCTCGACGTCGAGCACATCGCCGAACACCTCTACACCAAGGGGCAGCCCGATCCCGATCTGGTGATCCGCACCTCCGGCGAACAGCGCTTGGGCGGCTTCCTGCTCTGGCAGAGCGCGTACTCCGAGTTCTATTTCTGTGAGGCCTACTGGCCCGACTTCCGTCGCGTCGACTTCCTTCGCGCGCTGCGGGATTACGCCACCCGTGACCGCCGGATGGGTAAGTGACCGTCGACTCATCGTCCGCTGGTGGTGCCGGTTTTCGGACGGGCTTCGAACGGGACGGGGTCGGCAGGGTTCCCGTTGCCGGCCACGTCCCGTGCTGACGCAGGCCCGCACCCCCAGATGGGGCCGTTGGGACTGGTGTGGCGAACGGGACGACTCCGGCGCTTGAACAGTCGGTGAATTCGCAACACGCCGGTCGAATGGGCGCGATTCCGTGCCGGGCCTGGTCGTAGATTTCAATCACGACGAACACCCGTTCGCCGTTCGGGAGGCCCACTTCATGCAGCGACCCACGCTGCGGATGAGAGGGCCGGTCCCGGTCCTCACTCGGGCCGGCAACCGGCACACCATCCGCGAGTAGCCGCGAGATATCGCGCGCAAGAGGAGTCGGCATGACCGTTGAACTGGACAGCCCCCGCACGTACGTGCTCGATACGTCGGTGCTCCTGTCGGATCCACGCGCGATGACGCGCTTCGCCGAACACGAAGTGGTGCTCCCGGTCGTGGTGATCAGTGAGCTCGAGGGCAAACGGCATCACCCGGAACTCGGCTACTTCGCCCGCTCCGCGCTGCGCATGCTCGACGACCTGCGCGTCCAGCACGGCAGCCTGCACTCGCCGGTGCCGATCGGTGACGGCGGCACCTTGCGCGTCGAGCTCAATCACACCGATCCGAACTCGTTGCCGGCCGGATTTCGCTTGGGAGACAACGACACCCGCATCCTGGCGGTCGCCCGTAACCTGGCGAACGAGGGGTGCGGGGTGACAGTCGTGAGCAAGGACCTTCCGATGCGCGTGAAGGCGTCCGCGGTCGGACTCAACGCCGAGGAGTACCGCGCGGAGCTTGCTCCGGACAGCGGATGGACCGGCATCAGCGAACTCGACATCACCGCCGAGGAGATGGACTCCCTGTACGACGAGTCCCGCCTCGAATCGCCCGTCGCCGCCGAATTGCCTTGCAACACAGGCGTGGTCATGCTCGGGCCGCGCGGCAGCGCGCTCGGGCGCGTCATGGCCGACAAGAGCGTCCGTCTCGTCCGAGGCGATCGGGACGCGTTCGGCCTGCACGGTCGGTCGGCCGAACAGCGCATCGCGCTCGACCTGTTGCTCGACCCCGACGTCGGCATCGTCAGCCTCGGCGGACGCGCCGGCACCGGAAAGTCTGCACTGGCCCTGTGCGCCGGACTCGAAGCCGTCATGGAGCGTCGCCAGCACCGCAAGGTGATCGTGTTCCGTCCGCTGTACGCCGTCGGCGGCCAGGAGCTCGGCTACCTGCCAGGTACCGAGAACGAGAAGATGGGGCCCTGGGCGCAGGCCGTCTTCGACACGCTCAGCGCGGTGGTCTCGCGCGAGGTCGTCGAGGAGGTCATGGACCGCGAACTGCTCGAGGTGCTGCCGCTGACGCACATTCGCGGGCGGTCGCTGCACGACGCGTTCGTGATCGTCGACGAGGCACAGTCGCTCGAGCGCAATGTGCTGCTCACCGTGCTTTCGCGAGTGGGTCAGAACTCGCGGGTCGTCCTCACCCACGACGTCGCGCAACGCGACAACCTGCGGGTCGGGCGACACGACGGCATCGCCGCCGTGATCGAGAAGCTCAAGGGACACCCGTTGTTCGGACACGTCACGCTGACCCGCTCCGAGCGCAGCCCGATCGCCGCACTGGTCACCGATCTGCTGGAACAGGCCGACGTCTGATCTCGGCGCGAACGCGGGGCGGCACCGATCGGTGCCGCCCCGCGTCCTTTCACAGGGTTCCCGCAATCGGTGAAAAGGGCGCGGGTCGGATCGGTATGTTGGGGGAGTCATGGTGGGAAATCGCGCGCTGACAGCGCTGTACTGGGTGATCGGGTTCGTGCTCGCCGTACTGGCCGGTGCGGGTGGTGCTGCCTGGGGGAACTCGTTGGCCCCCACCTTCGAGAACGAGGAGAGCGGCGGCACCCCGGCGACCGGTGCATCCCGTCTGCTGTTCAGCATCTTCGGCGGCCTGCTCGGCGCCGCGATCGTGCTCGCCGTCTTCGCCGCGATCTTCATGGTGCTCTGGGTGCGTCACCGTCGGACCAACCCGGCTGTCGACGACGAGGAGTTCGAAGCCGACGAGGAGCTTCTCGACCACGTCGAGTTCGGCGACGACGAGGACGATGACCGCTATCTCGATTCCGAGAACGACAGCTACGGCACCGAGTTCGATGCGCAGGACGAGCAGTCCGCGCGGGCCCAGCGGCGTTAGAGCTTGCGCAGGCTGACCCGGCTCACGCCGTGGTCGCCACCCTTGCTGAGGACGAGCGTTGCCCGGCTCCTGGTCGGCGCGACGTTCTCCACCAGGTTCGGCAGGTTGATCTCTTCCCAGATCTGGTTCGCCCGGTCGACCGCCTGCTCGTCGGTGAGTGATGCGTACCGGTGGAAGTAGGAGTCCGGATCGGCGAACGCGGTCTGACGCAGTCCGAGGAAGCGGTCGACGTACCAGCGACGGATGTCGCTCTCCCGCGCATCGACGTACACCGAGAAGTCGAAGTAGTCCGACACGTTGAGCGTGTTGCGGCGTCCGGCGATGGCCTGGGAGGGCTGCAGGACGTTGAGTCCTTCGACAATCAGCACGTCGGGTTGGCGCACGACGACTCGTTCGCCCTCGACGATGTCGTAGGTCAGGTGTGAGTACACGGGCGCCGAGACCTCCTGCTTGCCCGACTTCACCTCCGCCACGAAGCGCACAAGCGACCGGCGGTCGTACGACTCCGGGAAACCCTTGCGGTTGAGGATGCCGCGCCGTTGCAGTTCGGCGTTGGGGAACAGGAAGCCGTCCGTGGTGATGAGTTCGACCCGTGGCGTGCCCTCCCACCGGGCCAGCAACTCGCGCAGGATGCGCGCCGTCGTCGACTTCCCGACCGCGACCGATCCGGCGACGCCGATGATGAACGGAGTCTTCTCCGGACGTTCGCCGAGGAAGTCGGAGGTGACCCGATGCAGGCCCGCCGTGGCACCGACGTAGAAGTTGAGCAGTCGCGACAGGGGCAGGTAGACCTCTTCGACCTCGGCGAGATCGATCCGCTCGCCGGTGCCACGCAGTCGGCGCACGTCGTCCAGGCCGAGACTCATCGGGTGCTGGTCGCGCAGCCGGGCCCATTGGGCGCGACTGAACTCCAGATACGGCGACTCTGCCGAAATTGTCGGACGTGACACGTCCGACATTGTGTCGGATGCCGCACCTGGACAGGCCACCCGGGCGGAGGCTCTAGGCTGTCGACCATGTGTGGAATCGTCGGATACGTCGGCAAGAGCGACGACCAGAAGGCCCTTGACGTCGTCATGGAGGGTTTGGCCCGACTGGAGTACCGAGGGTACGACTCTGCGGGCGTCGCGCTGGTCAGCGGTGACGAGGTCGAGGTGCGCAAGCGCTCCGGCAAGCTCGCCAACCTGATCGCCGAGATCGAGGCGCACCCGATGGACGCCTCCCGCACCGCGATCGGGCACACCCGGTGGGCGACGCACGGCGGCCCGACCGACGAGAACGCCCACCCTCACCGCGGTGGTACCGACGGTAAGTTCGCGCTCATCCACAACGGCATCATCGAGAACTTCCACAGCCTCAAGAACGAGTTGTTGGCCGACGGCATCGAGTTCGCCAGCGAGACCGACACCGAGGTCGTGGCTCAGTTGCTCGCTCGCGAGTTCGACGGTGATCTCACCGAGTCGATGCGCCGCGTCGTCCAGCGCCTCGAGGGTGCTTTCACGTTGCTGGCGGTGCACGCCGACCAGCCCGGCGTGGTCGTCGGAGCTCGCCGCAACAGCCCGCTCGTCGTCGGCCTGGGTGAGGGCGAGAACTTCCTCGGCTCCGACGTCGCCGCATTCATCGGTCACACCAGGCACGCGATGGAGATGGAGCAGGACCAGATCGCCACCATCACCCCGGACGAGGTGAAGGTCATCAACTTCGACGGCAGTCCCGCCGAGGGCAAGCGTTTCGAGGTCACCTGGGACGCCGCTGCCGCCGAGAAGGGCGGCTATGACACCTTCATGGAGAAGGAGATCAACGAGCAGCCTCACGCCGTCGGCGACACCCTGCTCGGCCGCACCGGTGACGACGGCTCGCTCGTGCTCGACGAACTTCGTATCAGCGAGGACGAACTCGAGGCCGTCGACCGCATCACGATCGTCGCCTGTGGCACCGCCGCGTATGCCGGCATGGTCGCCAAGTACGCGATCGAGCACTGGGCCCGCATCCCGGTCGAGGTCGCGCTCGCCCACGAGTTCCGTTATTGCGACCCGATCGTCGACGAGCGCACGCTGGTGGTGTCGATCAGCCAGTCCGGCGAGACCATGGACACCCTGATGGCGGTCAAGCACGCCAGGGAGTTGGGTGCTCGCACGATCAGCATCTGCAACACCCACGGTTCGACGATCCCGCGCGAGTCGGACGCGGTGCTCTACACCCACGCCGGCCCGGAGATCGCGGTTGCCTCGACCAAGGCGTTCCTGGCACAGATCACCGCCTGCTACATCCTCGGTCTCTACCTCGCACAGCTGCGTGGCGGCACTTACGCCGAGGACGCCAAGGCGGTGCTCGCCGAACTGCAGGAAGTGCCGGGCAAGATCGAGGAACTGCTCGGAACGATGGACCGCGTCCGCGAGATCGCCCGCTTCATGGCCGACACCCGCTCGGTGCTGTTCCTGGGTCGTCAGGTCGGTTTCCCCGTGGCGATGGAGGGCGCGCTCAAGCTCAAGGAGCTCGCGTACATCCACGCCGAGGGGTTCGCCGCCGGTGAGCTCAAGCACGGCCCGATCGCGCTGATCGACGCCGGCCAGCCGGTCTTCATCGTGGTGCCCGGGCCGGACACCCCGCACGGACTGCACGGCAAGGTCGTCTCGAACATCCAGGAGATCCGCGCCCGCGGCGCTCGCACCCTGGTGATCGCGCAGGAGGGCGACGAGGCCGTCGTCCCGTTCGCCGACGAGGTCATCCGCGTGCCGCACACCTCGCCGCTGCTGCAGCCGCTGCTCACCGTCGTCCCGTTGCAGGTCTTCGCCCTCGAACTGTCGACCGCGAAGGGCTTGGACGTCGACCAGCCGCGCAACCTGGCCAAGTCCGTCACCGTCGAGTGATCCTGCGTCGCACGAGGTCCCGTTGATGGCGATCGTCGGAGTCGGCGTCGACCTGGTGGTCGTCAGCCGGTTCACCGCGACGCTCGAGCGGACGCCCGCACTCGCGACCCGCCTGTTCACCGACCGTGAACAGGCGGGTTCGCCGTCCTCCGTGGCGGGCAGGTTCGCCGCCAAAGAGGCGATCGCGAAGGCGCTCGGCGCTCCCGGCGACCTGGCGTGGACCGACGCGGAGGTGCACAAGACCGATGTCGGGCAACCCTGGTTCCACGTGACCGGTACTGTCGCGGCCCGCGCCCGCGCACTCGGCGTCGAGCGGTTCCATCTGTCGATCTCCCACGACGGCGACTTCGTCACTGCGATGGTGGTGGCCGAAGGGTCGTCACCATCGCACGACCTGCCCTCGCCATATGAGTCACCGTACGACTTACCGAACGAACTCGACTGGGGGACACAGTGATCCGCGCATTCAGCATCGACGACGTCCGTGCGGCCGAGGAGGCCGTCAAGAGGGAGCTCGAGCCCGGCGAGTTGATGCAGCGCGCGGCGCTCGGCCTGGCAGAGGTTGCTCGCGCCCGGTCGGACGAGGACGACAGGGTGGTCGTGCTGGCCGGGTCGGGCGACAACGGGGCAGACGCGCTGTACGCCGCAGCGCACCTGGCCCGGCTCGAACTGAACGTCGTCGCGCTGTTGGTCGGATCGCGCACCCACGAAGAGGCGCTCGCAGCAGCGACGGCGGAAGGTGTGGTGCCGATCGAGTGGCGGTCGGGAAAGGTGCCCGCAGCTGCCGCCGAGGCACTTGTCGAAGCCGACCTGGTGATCGACGGGATCGTCGGTATCGGTGCGTCGCCGGGCCTGCCCGAGCACCTGGAGAACCGGCCCGACCTCTTCGCGAACGATTCCTACGTCATCGCGGTCGACCTGCCGTCGGGCGTCGATCCGTCCGGCGTGGTGGCCGCCGACTGCCTGTACGCGGACGAGACGGTGACCTTCAGCCTGTTGAAGCCGTGCCATCTCCTGCCTGCCGGTGAAGCAGCGTGCGGACAGTTGACCGTGGTGGACATCGGCGTGCCCGAACCGGATTCGCCCGTAGTCGTCCGTTACGAAGCGAGCGACGCAACCCGGCTCTGGCCGACCCCCGGTGCGTTCGACGACAAGTACTCGCGCGGCGTCCTGGGTGTGATGACCGGCAGCGAGTCCTACCCTGGCGCCGCCGTCCTGGGCGTGACTGCGGCCGTCACCACCGGGGTCGGGATGGTGCGTTACATCGGCCCGCGTCGCGCGACCGACCTGGTGTTGGGAAGCGTCCCGGAGATCGTCAGCGGGCCCGGACGCGTTCAGGCCTGGCTACTCGGCTCCGGTTGGGACGGTCATGGGGGAGCGCCGGAGTTGGTCGATGGACTCCTGGACGACATCCTTCCGATCGTGCTCGACGCAGGTGCCCTCGACCTGCTCGACGAACCTCGCTCCGCACCGACACTGCTCACTCCTCATGCCGGCGAGTTGAAGCGTCTGGCGCAGCGGCTGGGGCTGGAGCACACCCAAGGAGTGCCGGGTGCCCGAGCGGTGGCAGACGCGCTCGGCGCGCACGTCCTGCTCAAGGGTGCGACCACGCTGATCGTGCCGCCGTCCTCGACGGGAGGGCCGCTCGTCAGCCAGACCGACGGACCGGCCTGGCTGGCCACGGCGGGCTCGGGAGATGTCCTGGCCGGAATGATCGGCGCACTGGTCGCCTCCGGGCTCGGCGTGACCGAAGCGGGTGCCCTCGGAGTGTTGCTGCACGGCCGCGCCGCTCACCTGGCCAACCCGGGAGGGCCCGTCCGTGCCCTCGACGTGGCTCGCTGCGCGGGTCAGGCCGTCGCCGAGTTCCTGTGACCGGCCTCGCCGGCGGCACGCGTCCGAACGCCGACCACGGGTGGGATGATGGGACCGCTATGTCCTCATCCCTGCCCGGCGGTTCGCCCGCCCGCGTCACGATCGATCTCGACGCCATCGCCGCCAACGTCCGCGCCCTGAAGGGCTTTGCCGGCGATGCCGAGGTGATGGCCGTCGTCAAGGGCGACGCGTACGGGCACGGGCTGGTCCCGTCCGCCCGGGCAGCGGTGGCCGGGGGAGCGAGTTGGCTCGGCGTGGCCCAGATGGACGAAGCCTTCGAGCTGCGTGCAGCCGGCGTCGAGGAGCCGGTGCTGTCCTGGTTACACGCGCCGGGGACCGACTTCGACCGGGCCATCGTCTCCGGCATCGACATCGGGGTGCCAGCGGTCTGGGAACTCGACGCGGTCGTCGAAGCGGCGCGCCGGGTCGGGCGGACAGCGCGGGTGCAGTTCAAGGTCGACACCGGTCTCGCCCGCAACGGAGCCTACGGCGCCGACTGGGACGCGCTGGTCGCGGCCGCCGGTCCGTATGTCGCCGAGGGCGCTGTGAAGGTCGTCGGCGTCTTCACTCACTTCGCGTTCGCCGATGCGCCCACTCACCCCACCGTGCTGCAGCAGCAGGAGAAGTTCGCGGACGCTGTCCGTGACTGCGAACGTGCCGGGTTCGACCTCGAGGTGCGCCACATGTCGAACTCCGCCGCGACACTGACGACGCCGCAGGCGGCCTGGGACATGGTGCGTCCGGGGCTGGCGGTCTACGGTCTGTCGCCGGTGCCCGACCTCGGCCGACCAGCCGACTACGGACTGCGTGCAGCCATGACCGTCAGCGCGAATGCGACTGTGGTGAAACGGATTCCGGCCGGCCAGGGGGTCAGCTACGCACACACCTATGCGCCCGATCGCGAGACGACGGTGGTCGACGTGCCGATCGGATACGTGGACGGCGTCCCACGGTCGGGTTCGAACAGGGCACCGGTACAGATCGGTGGCTCGAGCTACACGATCTCCGGACGCGTCTGCATGGACCAGGTCGTCGTAGACGTCGGTGACGCGCAGGTGAGTGCCGGGGACGAAGTCGTCCTGTTCGGTGACGGCGAACTCGGCGTCCCGACGGCGCAGGACTGGGCCGATGCCAACGACACGATCAGCTACGAGATCGTCGCCCGGATGAGCTCGCGCCTGCCGCGGGTGTACGTCGGAGGTGAGCACCATGGCGAGTGACGGTGGACTGCTCGGTCTCGGCGTCGGCATCCTGGCGGCCGGTGCTGCCACGGCCGCGGGAGTCGCGGCCGATCGGCTGCTGAAGGCTCGCCGCACCGCGATCGAACTCGGTCTCGAAGTCGACTACGACGACATCCCCGACCACGAGGACGTCGTGATCAGCGACGCCGTGCCGCTGCACGTGGAGATCGACGACCCGGTCGGTGCGAAAATCGGCGAGCGACCCACCGTCGTGCTGTCGCACGGTTACACCCAGCACCACGGTGTGTGGCACTTCCAGCGAAAAGCGTTGCGAGAAGCCGGATTCCGGGTGGTGCTCTGGGATCACCGAGGCCACGGCCTGTCCGAACGAGGCGAGGAGTCGTCCTACACGATCGCCCAGCTGGGACGTGACCTGCACGCGGTGATCACAGAAGCCGCCCCCGACGGGCCACTCATCCTCATCGGCCACTCGATGGGTGGCATGGCGATGATGGCGATGGCCGAACAGTTCCCGGAGATCATCCGCGAACGCGTGGTCGGTGCCGGATTCGTCTGCACGAGCTCGGGAGCGCTGAGCACGCTCGACTTCGGCCTCGGCAAGCAGGTCGGCGCCGCCGTGCACCGCCTCGGTCCCGGCACCGTCGCCCGGCTGTCCGCAAGGCAGAGCACCGTCGAACGCGTCCTCGAAATCGGCAAGGACGTGGAAAGCTATCTCGTGCATCGGTATTCGTTCGGTTCGGACGTACCGATGGCCGTCGTGCGTTACACCGCCGACATGATCTTCGAGACCCCGATGTCGGTCATCTCCGCTTTCATGCCGACCCTCGTCGACCATGAACGCACCGACGTGTTGGCCGAGTTCGACGGCATCGAGACCTTGGTGATCCATGGTCAGCAGGACCGCATCGTCCCGCGTGCCCACGCCGATGTCATGGTCGCGAAGATGCCGCACGCCGAGTACATCGTCGTCGAGAACTCCGGCCACATGCTCCCCCTGGAGCACCCGGAGATCGTCAACACCGAGATCGTCGCGCTCGCCGAACGTGCCTCCCGCGCCGTCGTCGAACCACCCAGCAAGCGCCGTTCGACGGTGCCGCGCACCGTCACCGACCTACGGCCGAGGCGCAAGGGTGTGCTGGAGAAGAAGCAGAAGGCGGCCCGATGAGCGTCCCGCCTGTGACGCTGCCCGATCGTGAAGCGACCCAGACCTGGGGCCGTCGTCTTGGCGCGCTGCTGCGTGCCGGCGACGTCGTCGTGCTGACCGGCGGCCTCGGTGCGGGCAAGACCACGTTGACCCAGGCAATCGCCGAGGGACTCGGTGTGCGTGGACCGATCACTTCCCCCACCTTCGTGATCGCCCGCGTCCATCCTTCGCTCGTCGGCGGTCCGGAGTTGGTGCACGTGGATGCGTATCGCCTGGACGGCTCTCTCGAACTGGATGACCTTGACCTCGACTCCGAACTGGACGAGGCGGTGACGGTCATCGAGTGGGGTGCCGGTCTGGCCGAGGAGCTGTCCCAAGAGCGTCTGGAACTGGTCATCGATGTGGACACGTCGACTGAGGTCCGCTCGATTCGGTTGCAACCCAACGGCGCTCGATTCGAATCGGTTGCTGCGCAGGTCGCGTCATGAGTGAGCTGCTGCTGGCGATGGACACCTCGACCTCGGCGGTCACCGTCGCCCTGGTGTCTGGTGCAGAGGTCGTCGCGGAGCAGACCGTCGTCGACGCGCGCCGCCACACCGAGATCCTGATGCCGCTCGTTCGTGACCTGTTCGACGGAGTCGGGGTGACCCGGGCGAACGTCACGGCGCTCGCCGTCGGCGTCGGGCCCGGTCCGTTCACCGGTCTGCGGGTGGGAATCACCACGGCGGCCACGCTCTCGTATGTTCTCGGTGTCCCGGCCCACGGGGTCTGCAGCCTCGACGCCATCGCGCATCAAGCCGCGACGAGCGACGTGGAGGAGTTCGTCGTCGCCACCGACGCACGTCGCAAGGAGGTCTACTGGGCGCGGTACGTGCGCGGTGAACGCGAGAGCGAGCCGCAGGTGCACAAACCGGCAGGCCTCCCCGATGAGGTTCGAGCGCTGCCGGCGGCCGGCCGGGGAGCGAGGCTCTATCCCGAAGTGTTCGCCTCGGCGATGGAGCCGGCCGACGTGAGTGCCGCTCACCTGGGCCTGCTGGTCGCGTCCCGTCTGCGTGACGGCGGGGAGCTGCTGCCGTTGCAACCCCTGTATCTGCGGCAGCCGGACGCCGTCCCGTCGGCCGGCCAGAAGTCGGCGCTCACCTCACTTGCCGGACAACGGCGCCGGCCATGATCACGCGCGAGATGCACTGGAGCGACATCCCCGAACTCACCAGGATCGACCGGGAGCTTTTCGGGCACGAGGCGTGGAGCGAGACCACCTGGTGGTCCGAGCTCGCCGGTCGTCCTCAGCGTCGCTACTTGATCGCGCAGGACGACGAGGGTGTGGTCGGGTATGCGGGAGTCGACTGTCCCGGCGATGTCGCCGACGTGATGACGATCGCCGTCCGACCCCGTGGACGTCGCTCCGGGCTGTCCCAAGAACTGTTGGACTGGATGCGCGCCGAGGCTGTGTCGTCCGGCGCCGAGGCACTGATGCTCGAGGTCCGCGCCGACAACGTTGCCGCGCGAAAGCTGTACGACCGCAACGGTTTCGAGCAGATCAACGTGCGCCGCGGCTACTACCAGCCGGACGGTGTCGACGCGATCATCATGCGAGCGCTGCTGGAGGCAGACGATGAGTGAGCCCGTCGTTCTCGGGATCGAGAGCTCCTGCGACGAGACCGGAGTCGCGCTCGTACGCGGCACCACGTTGCTCGGCGACTGCCTCGCCAGCAGTGTCGACGAACACGTCCGTTTCGGCGGGGTGGTGCCCGAGGTCGCCAGTCGGGCACACCTCGAAGCGATCATCCCGACCATCGAGCGAGCATGCGACGACGCCGGACTCACCCTCGCCGACGTCGACGCGGTGGCCGTGACTGCAGGACCCGGTCTCGCCGGTGCGCTCATGGTCGGGGTTTCGGCGGCGAAGGCGGTCGCATGGGCGCTCGACAAGCCGCTGTACGGGGTGAACCACCTGTGTGCGCACGTCTGCGCCGACGTGCTCGACCACGGCCCGTTGCCGGAGCCGACGATGGCCCTGCTGGTCTCCGGCGGGCACACCGATCTGCTGATCGTGCGCGACATCGCGTCCGACGTGACTGCGCTGGGCCGGACGATCGACGACGCCGCCGGCGAGGCGTACGACAAGGTGGCGCGGGTGCTCGGAGTGCCCTATCCGGGAGGACCGCACTTGGATCGGCTTGCGCAGCAAGGAGATCCGACCGCCATCCGTTTCCCGCGGGGTCTCACGTCGGCGCGCGACATGGATAAGCATCGTTTCGATTTCTCGTTCTCGGGCCTGAAGACCGCGGTCGTGCGCTGGGTGCAGGAGCGCGAACGCGACGGTCTGGACGTGCCGCTCGCCGACGTCGCCGCGAGCTTTTCGGCGGCGGTGGCTGACGTGCTCACTCGCAAGGCGATCGACGCGTGCGAGCACCACGGCATCAAGGATCTGCAGATCGGCGGAGGAGTCACCGCGAACACCCAGTTGCGGACGATGGCCGAAGAGCGTTGTGCCGCAGCCGGAATCAGCCTGCGCGTCCCGCGGATCCGGCTGTGCACCGACAACGGGGCGATGGTCGCAGCGCTCGGGGCCCAGGTCGTCGCTCGCGGACTTACGCCGTCGAGCCTCGACCTCGGCACGGACTCGAGCCTGCCGGTCAGCACGGTCTCGGTCTGACTGCGGACTACTCGCGCCCCGAACAGGACGTCAGGCCCATCGCGGTCTTGGCCGTCAGTACCCGTTTCACCGACGCGTTCAGCGTCGCCCGGAAAACAGGGTCCTTCGCGGCTTCGGCGGTCAGTGCCCTCGCCATGAGCGGCGCCGCGGACGCGAGTCCGGTGAGCGCCACATCGCCGCCCGCGCGCACCATCTTGACCACGCGTTCACCGGCCGGAAGATCACGTACCGCAACGGCATTCAGGTCATCGCTCATTACGACTCCCCCGAAGCCGAGCTGTCTGCGCAACACGCCGTCGATGATCTTCGGCGAGTAGATCGCCTGGTTCTCGGCGTCCATCCTCGAGTAGTAGGCCGACGACACCATGACGAACGGGGCACCGGCGGCAATCCCGTCGCGGAAGGGGCGCAGGTATTCGTCGTCAGCCGAGGTCTGGTCGTCGACGATGCCGTCGGCGGTGAAGTCCGTGTTGCCGGTGATCCGACCGAGGCCGGGGAAGTGTTTCAGCGTGCTCTGCAAGCCGCCCGCCTGCATCGTCCGCACCACCTCGGCGACAGCGGAGCCGGCCTTCGCGGGGTTGTTCCCGTATTGGCGACCCCAGCGTCCGATCGGTTCGTTGGAGCGCGGGTTCGCCGGCGGCACGGTGTCGGCGACCGGGGCGAGGTCGACGTTGACGCCCACCGCCTTCAGTTCGCGGACGATCGTTCGTGCGACGGCGGCTCGGTCCGCAGACGACATCGCGCCCTGGCGCAGCGCCGACGGGAGCGCAGAGAAGCCGTCACCCTTCAACTGCTGAACCTGGCCGCCCTCCTGGTCGGCGGCGATCAAAAACCCGACACTCTTCGTCGACGACGAATTCACTTGTGCTTGAACGTGATCGGAGGTGCTTCTCACTCGAGAGGTCGCGCGCCAGCCGCCGATGAAGAACATGTTGCCGATGTGATGGTCCTTGATCATCGTGTCGAGTGACTCGGCGGACATGCTCGCGTCCAGCCCGACCATCACCAGTTGGCCGGCGCGCTGTGCCGGCGACATGGATAGCAGCAGGCCGTCCACGCAGGATGCACCCGGTGACGTCGGCGACGAAGGCTTCGGCGTCGGTTCGACCGAGGACGTGCCGGACGCAAGAGAGGTCGTGGGTGTCACCGGGGCGGATCCCGGCGACGTCGTCCCGGCGGACGGGCCGCCGGGGTCGCCGCTGCACGCCGATAGGGCGAGAGCGCTGACGGTGAGGACGGAGACGGTTCTGATCATCGCGCTCAGGCTACGGGCGAGGGTCCGGTTCGTCGGAATCGTCCGGCTCGAGCACGAGGACGATCTGGGATTGCGCCAACCTGGTCACCAGGAGGAGGGCACTCGCGTCGCCCTTGAGCTTGAGGTCGCGTACGAAGCGGGCATCGTCGAACCTCACACCGCGCTTCTTCACCGTGACTCGCCCGATGTCGTTGGAACGCAACCATGCTCGTAGGTTCTTGATGTTGAACGGCACCGCCTCCCGGACGCGGTAGCGCCGGGCGTACGGAACATCGACACGCACGTCACCGGTGACGTGGCCGAGGCCGGAGGCCAGTTCGGTGCCGTCCACTGCGTCGGCGAGCGCGCCGGTCGCCCCGGCACGCACGACCGCCCGGTCGGCTTCGTAGAGGAAGGCTGCCAGGCCGTCGACGCTGTCGGTCTCTGCAGCGATGTGCTCGCTGCGAATCACGACGTCGTCCGTTGCAGTGAGGACGCGAGCCGTGAACCGCGAGTCGTCGGCGACAGGGCCGAACCAGACGCAGCACTCCAGCACCTCGCCACCGAGGGAGGTCCACTGCGCCGACGCTCCGTCGGGGAGTGCCGAGCGTGGGAAGGAAGGACTGAGCTTGGCGCCCACCGCTCGTCCGGAGGCCCCCAGAGCGGTGACGAAATTCCAGGACGGCAGGAGATCCTCCAGCCGGAAGGTGCGCCTGGTCCGGCCGGTGATGTCGGCAACGCCCGAGGTGCGCCGCGCCGGATCGAGCCAGACACCCACGTGTGAGGGGACGTCGACGGTCGTGACGTCCTCGACCGACACCGTCGTACCGCCGGGCAGGTTCGCGCGTGCGATCGCCGCGGTCGCAGGGTCCAGGTCGAATGCGTGCACGGCAAGTCCGGCGCGAGCGAATGCCCGTGCGTCCGAGCCGATTCCGCAACCGAGGTCGTACACGTGGTTCACGCCCGCGGCTGCGAAGCGGGCCGCGTGCCCGTCGGCGATGCGCGGACGGGTGGCCTGCTCGAGTCCGTCGGGAGTGAAGAACAGCCGCGCGGCGTCGGGTCCGAACTTCTCCACCGCCCTGTGTCGCAGCGCCGACTGTGTGAGCACGGCACTGACGAGTTCGGGATCGTGGCCCAGTGCGCGCAGTCGCGTCGTCAACGCCATCACCGAAGCAGGGTCGTACGACGGCAGCGAGTCGAGCAGCGAACGGCCGTCGTCCGAGAGGATTCGCTCGACGAGAGAGGCATCCATCAGGACGGCGTCCAGGTGGAGGACTTGCTGGAGAAGGCCTCGCGGCGCTCCGCCGGCGAGAGCGCGGCCAGCGCGTCCTCCACCTGCGGCGAGAACCCGCTGACCACCGGGGGAGAGCCGAGCGGAATGTGAGTGTGCACCAGCCCGTGCGGATGTATGTCGACCAGGTCGAAGCCTTGACGCCCGTCGACCCCGACCAGCGCTCCGTTCGGCGCCCCGCCGTCCAGGGAGTAGCAGGACGCGGCCGCCACCGAGACCGGGATGCCCGCGAACGTGCCGTGACAGCTGTGGTGCAGGTGCCCGGCCAGGATCGCCCGGACATCGCTGCCACGCAGCACCGATGCGAAGGCGTCCTGGTTGTCGAGGCCGATGACATTCATCAGGTCGACAGCCGAGACCAGTGGCGGGTGATGCAGCGCGAGCAAGGTGCCGTGCTGGCTGGGCGTACTCAGCCGGTCTGCCAGCCAGGCGATCTGGTCGTCGTCGATCGCACCGTGGTGGTAGCCGGTCACCGTGCTGTCCAGCGCGATCACCCGAAGACCGCGCAGGTCGTACACGCGATCCTGCGGCTCGTCGTCCACCGCGAGATCGAAGAGCCCGCGGGCGTACGGCGCACGTTCGTCGTGGTTGCCCATCACCCAGACGACCGTGCAGGACAACTCCTTCGCGGCGGGCTCGACGATCTCGCGCAGTGCGCGATATGCGTCCGGTTCGCCGAGGTCGGCGAGGTCGCCGGTGAACACCATCGCGTCGATGGACCGACCGGTGCGAACCACTTGGTCCAGGCTGCGGCGCAGGTTGTCGATCACGTCGATCACCCCGTGCAGCCGGCGCCCGTCCGCGAGCAGGTGCGGGTCGCTCAGATGGGCGATGGTGTGGGTCGGCTCGGGTCCGAATCGCATGTCCCCATCCTGCCCGCCCGAACGGAATGAAGAGTGTCGGACGGCAGTTAGCACTCGACGTATGCGAGTGCTAGATTCGCCAGTGGCACTCAGCCTGTGACAGTGCCGGCTCCGCAAAGGCTCAGGTCGACCCCCGCGACGGCGACCGGAGCACGGGAACCGGTGAGTCACAGGGCAAACTTCCGCCGCACGACGCGGTGGGTACAACGTAGAAAGGATCCGCTGTGGTGAACATCAAGCCGCTCGAGGACCGCATCGTGGTCAAGGCCGTCGAGGCCGAGCAGACCACCGCTTCCGGTCTGGTCATCCCGGACACCGCCAAGGAGAAGCCCCAGGAGGGCGAGGTCGTCGCTGTCGGCCCCGGCCGCTTCAACGAGGATGGTGACGAGCGCGTCCCCATGGACATCAAGGTCGGCGACAAGGTCATCTACTCCAAGTACGGCGGCACCGAGGTGAAGTACGGCGGCCAGGAGCTGCTGATCCTCTCGGCGCGCGACGTGCTCGCCATCGTCGAGCGCTGATCGGCCTCACGAGCATTCAAGGCGCCCCGGCTCGCCGCCCTCTGCGGGCCGCGATCCGGGGCGTCGCACATTCCCCGGTCCACCCAAGACCTCTCGAAAGAGATTGAAAGACAAGGACTTCCATCACCATGGCAAAGACCCTGGAGTTCAACGACGACGCGCGCAAGTCGCTCGAGCGCGGTGTTGACGCACTCGCCAACGCCGTCAAGGTGACGCTCGGCCCCAAGGGCCGCAACGTCGTCATCGACAAGAAGTGGGGCGCCCCGACCATCACCAACGACGGCGTCACCATCGCCCGTGAGGTCGAGCTGGACGACCCCTACGAGAACCTCGGCGCGCAGCTCGCCAAGGAGGTCGCCACCAAGACCAACGACATCGCCGGTGACGGCACCACCACCGCGACCGTCCTCGCCCAGGCGATGGTCAAGGAAGGTCTGCGCAACGTGGCCGCCGGCGCCTCGCCGTCCGGTCTGAAGCGCGGCATGGACAAGGCCGTCGAGGCCGTCAACGACCAGTTGCTGTCCAATGCCCGCGAGGTCGACGGCAAGGAAGAGATCGCTCAGGTCGCATCCCTGTCCGCGCAGGACACCACGATCGGTGGCCTCATCGCCGACGCGTTCGACAAGGTCGGCAAGGACGGTGTCATCACGGTCGAGGAGTCCTCGACGGCGGTGACCGAGCTCGACTTCACCGAGGGCATGCAGTTCGACAAGGGCTACATCTCGCCCTACTTCGTGACCGATCCGGAGCGGATGGAGGCCGTCCTCGAGGACGCCTACATCCTGATCAACCAGGGCAAGATCTCGGCGATCGCCGACGTCCTGCCGGTGCTGGAGAAGGTCGTCCAGTCGGGCAAGCCGCTGGTGATCATCGCCGAGGACATCGACGGCGAAGCGCTGTCGACCCTGGTGGTCAACAAGATCCGCGGCACCTTCAACGTCGTCGCGGTCAAGGCCCCCGGTTTCGGTGACCGTCGCAAGGCGATGTTGCAGGACATGGCCATCCTCACCGGTGGTCAGGTCATCGCCGAGGAGGTCGGCCTCAAGCTCGACCAGGCTGACCTGGACGTGCTGGGCCAGGCCCGCCGCGTCGTGGTCACCAAGGACTCCACCACGATCATCGACGGCCAGGGCGACACCGCCGACGTCGACGGTCGCGTGAAGGAGCTGAAGGCCGAGATCGAGCGCACCGACTCCGACTGGGACCGCGAGAAGCTCCAGGAGCGTCTCGCCAAGCTGGCCGGCGGCGTCTGCGTCATCAAGGTCGGCGCCCACACCGAGGTGGAACTGAAGGAGAAGAAGCACCGCATCGAGGACGCGATCTCCGCCACCCGTGCGGCGATCGAGGAGGGCATCGTCGCCGGTGGTGGCTCGGCGCTCATCCACGCCGTCTCGGCGCTCGACTCCCTGCAGCTCGAGGGCGACGAGGCCACGGGCGCGAACATCGTCCGCAAGGCGGCCGCCGAGCCGCTGCGCTGGATCGCCGAGAACGCGGGACTCGAGGGTTATGTCGCGGTGTCGAAGGTCGGTGAGCAGCCGCTGGGCAGCGGCCTCAACGCCGCCACCGGCGAGTACGGCGACCTGATCAAGGCCGGCGTCATCGACCCGGTCAAGGTCACCCGCTCCGCTCTGCGGAATGCGGCGTCGATCGCGTCGATGGTGCTCACCACCGACTCGCTCGTCGTGGAGAAGCCGGAAGAGGAAGAGCCCGCAGCGGCCGCAGGCCACGGACACGCGCACTGAGGCGGTCCATCCAGGTAAGCGCCCCGGTTCCTCACGGACCGGGGCGCTTCGCATTCCGGCATCGGCAGATCGACTGGCATTTGACCAGCACGGCAGGTGGATGCCTACTCTGGTGGGTGCGCCCCTCGGTCATCTGTCCAGGAGTTCGGCCGGGACGGGGTTCAGGAACCGACGACGAGGACTCGGGGAAGGCAGGATGAGCGGATCGCCAAACGCTGCCCACCGACCTGTAACAAACTGGGCCGCTCGCACGATGTCCCCATCGGAAGCGCAGATTCCCCTGCGGGACCTGGCTGCTGAGGCTCGTGCAGGAAGCGATGTTGCGGCGGCCGCTTTGATGGCAGGCGTCCACGAGATCGCGTTGCGCTACGCCCGAGCCCGGCTCGGCCGTTTCTCCGCGACCTCGGACGCCGCGGCAGACGTTGCTCAGGAGGTGTGTGTGGCCGTGTTGACCGCGCTGCCTCGATACGTCGACCAAGGCGCCCCGTTCGAGGCATTCGTCTATCGCATCGCTTCCCACAAGGTGGCCGACGCCCAGCGCGGCGTGCTGCGTGGTGCAGTGCCCAGCGATGATCTTCCCGAGCAGACCGACGCGCGACTGACCCCCGAGGAGCACGCGCTCGAGGCCGACCGATCGGCGCAGGTGCATGCCTACCTCGACCAGTTGAACGAACAACAGCGCGAGATCCTCACGCTTCGGGTTGCCGTGGGCATGTCTGCCGAAGAAACCGCCGCCGCCCTTGACATGACTCCCGGCGCCGTCCGCGTCGCGCAGCACCGTGCGCTTGCCCGTCTGCGCAAGATCATGACCGACACGAAGGATCAGCAGTGACGCCGCGCCTGGACGACATCCGTCGCGACGACGAGTGGCTGGACGCCCTCGGCGGTCGTCGAGGTGCGGAGGCGTCGAACGACGAAGCGATCGCGCTTCTCTCGGAGTGGGTCGAGGCGATCGATCACCTCCCCAGCAGGCCGGAACCGGTCGTCGGCCGTTACTCGCGCCATGGGCTCCTTCGCGGACGTCGCGGCACGGGCCCCAACCTGAGTCGTGTCGCGTCGGTCTCCGGTATTGCGGTTGCGGCCCTGTCGGTGAGTTCGGTGTCTGCTGCGGTCACCGGCACCTCGGTTCCGGTGTTCCGTGAACTCGGCACGGTCACCCGCGGACTCGTCGGCGCCGACCACTTGCCCCGCAAGGTCGAGGCGACCGGCGTACCTGCCGAATCATCTTCCAGCACAACACAGTCGGACGCCAGGTCCGACGACCGCGCCCACGAGCACTCCGGTACGACGACGCAGACGCAGTCGGCAACGAGCGATGACCCGACCTCGGTACCGCGAGCCCCCAGTACGCAGTGGGTCTGGACCGGCACGCAGTGGAAGCAGTCCACGACTTCGGTAGGTTCGACGAGTCAGCAACGTCCGACGTCCACGCGCGGGACGCGTCCGGTGCTGCCTCCCACCGGCACTTCCGTTCCGACGTCGACCAGCGTCCCGACCTCCACTTCGACGCCGTCGTCCACATCGTCGTCCACCTCGACGTCCACCTCGACGTCCACCTCGACGTCCACCTCGACGTCCACCTCGACGTCCACCGCGACCAGCAGTCCGACGACCTCGGGTCCGTCGACGACGAAGTCGACGAAGACCACCAAGACGACGCGTCCGACCTCTACGTCCACCGCGACAAGCACGCCCACGTCGACGGCAACGAGCACGCCGACGTCCACGTCAACCGACGGTCGGCGCGGGCGCCCGACCGCGCGTCCCACACTTCCGACGCCGCCGCAGCCGTCTCCGCGTGCCCGTACCGCGACCGCGAGCGAGAGTTCCGTCGTGACCGCGGACCAGGCCTCGGAGTCGTTGGCGAACGAGACCTTCACCGCCACCAGTCAGTGACCACCCTCGTCGCGTCGGCTCCCTCGGCTTCGTAGACTTGCACAATGACGTCTGCTGAGCCGACTGTGAGCGATGTTCCTGCGATCTTCGGCCAACTGGGCCTGACCTACGACGACGTGCTGTTGTTGCCGGGGGAGACCGATGTGATCCCCTCCGAGGTCGACACCACCTCCCGCCTCACCCGCGATCTGAAACTGCGCATGCCGCTGATCTCGGCGGCGATGGACACCGTGACCGAGTCGCGGATGGCGATCGCGATGGCGCGCCAGGGCGGCATCGGTGTGCTGCACCGCAATTTGTCGATCGAGGACCAGGCCGAGCAGGTCGATCTGGTCAAGCGCACCCAGACCGGGATCATCTCCAACCCGGTCACGATCGGTCCCGACGCCACGCTCGAGGAACTCGACCAGATCTGTGGTCGCTACCGCGTCTCCGGTCTTCCGGTCGTCGACCCAGACAACACGCTGATCGGCATCATCACCAACCGCGACCTGCGGTTCACCCCGCTCGCGGAGTGGGCGACCGCCAAGGTGCACGAGATGATGACGCCGATGCCGCTGGTCACGGGACCGGTCGGCATCACCCGCGAGGACGCCACCTTGTTGCTGCGTCAGCACAAGCGGGAGCGTCTGCCGCTGATCGACGACGAGGGCAAACTCGTCGGCCTGATCACCGTGAAGGACTTCGTGAAGTCCGAGCAGTTCCCCGACGCCTCCAAGGACGACCAGGGACGGCTGCTGGTGGCCGCCGCCGTCGGCTACTTCGGTGACGCCTGGGAGCGCGCGACCCGTCTGGTCGAGGCCGGTGTCGATGTGCTCGTGCCCGATGTCGCGAACGGTCACGCCAGCCTGATGCTCGACATGATCCGCAAGCTGAAGTCCGACCCGGCCACCAAACACGTTCAGATCATCGGCGGCAACGTGGCCACCCGCGCCGGAGCGCAGGCACTCGTCGACGCCGGTGTCGACGCGGTGAAGGTCGGCGTCGGGCCGGGTTCGATCTGCACCACGCGCGTGGTCGCCGGTGTCGGCGTACCGCAGGTGACCGCGATCTACGAGGCGTCGCTGGCCTGCAAGCCGGCGGGTGTGCCGGTGATCGGTGACGGTGGTCTGCAATACTCCGGCGACATTGCCAAAGCATTGGTCGCGGGCGCGTCCTCGGTCATGATCGGCTCGCTCATCGCCGGTTGTGAGGAGTCGCCCGGCGAGGTGATCCTGCTGAACGGCAAGCAGTTCAAGACCTACCGCGGCATGGGATCGCTCGGCGCGATGGCCTCGCGCGGCAAGAAGTCGTTCTCCAAGGACCGTTACTTCCAGGCCGATGTCGCCTCCGACGACGAGCTCGTGCCCGAGGGCATCGAGGGTCGCGTTCCGTACCGCGGACCGCTCGGGTCGGTGGTCCACCAGCTCGTCGGTGGTCTGCACCAGTCGATGTTCTACGTCGGCGCGAACACCATTCCGGAACTGCAGGAGAAGGGGCGCTTCGTGCGCATCACCTCGGCCGGTCTCAAGGAATCGCACCCGCACGACGTGCAGGGCATCGTCGAGGCACCGAACTACGCCGGACGCTGACTACGCCCGTAGTCCAGGAAACCGGTCGCCACTGCGGCCGCTTCCCGCAGCGTCTGTGTCCTTGGCGCACCGATAGGCTCGCCGGGTGACTGAGATCGAGATCGGACGTGGCAAGCGCGGGCGTCGCGCGTACTCCTTCGACGACATCGCGGTGGTGCCCTCGCGTCGGACCCGCGACCCGCGCGAGGTGAACGTCGGCTGGCAGATCGACGCCTATCACTTCGACCTGCCGGTCATGGCCGCGCCGATGGACTCTGTGATGTCGCCCGACTCCGCCATCGCGTTCGGCAAGCTCGGCGGCCTGCCGGTGCTCGACCTCGAAGGTCTGTGGACCCGGTATGAGTCACCCGAACCGTTGCTCGCCGAGATCGCTGCGCTCGAGCCGGCCCACGCGACCGCCCGGATGCGCGAGATTTATGAAGAGCCGATCCGCGAGGACCTCATCCGGCTGCGGCTGAAGCAGATTCGCGACTCCGGCTGCACCGTCGCCGGCGCGTTGTCGCCGCAGCGCACCCAGGAGTTCTGGAAGGCCGTCGTCGACGCCGGCGTCGATCTGTTCGTCATTCGCGGCACCACAGTCTCGGCCGAGCACGTCTCGGGTCGGTCCGAGCCGCTGAACCTCAAGCGATTCATCTACGAACTCGACGTGCCGGTGATCGTCGGTGGGGTCGCCACCTACACGGCATCGCTGCACCTGATGCGTACCGGTGCGGCCGGCGTCCTGGTCGGCTTCGGTGGCGGAGCAGCACACACCACCCGGCAGACGCTCGGAATCCAGGTGCCGCTGGCGTCCGCCGTGGCCGACGTCGCCGCCGCTCGTCGCGACTACATGGACGAGACCGGCGGCCGCTACGTCCACGTCATCGCCGACGGGGGCATGGGCACCAGCGGCGACATCGTCAAGGCCATCGCCTGCGGTGCGGACGCGGTGATGCTCGGCGCCGCCCTGGCGCGAGCCACCGAGGCACCGGGACGCGGTTTCCACTGGGGCTCCGAGGCGCACCACTCCGAACTGCCGCGTGGCGAGCGGGTCGAGGTCGGCTCGGTGGGATCACTCGAGGAGATCCTCGTCGGCCCTGGTCTCGGCGCCGACGGCACGACCAATGTCATCGGTGCGCTGAAGCGCGCGATGGCCACGACGGGCTACCTCGAACTCAAGGAATTCCAGCGGGTCGAGGTCATCGTCGCCCCGCATCAGAAGAGCTGACCATCCCGGCGAAGGTCAGCAGATCCGCCCGGTTGACGTCGGATTCCTTCGGACTTTCGGTGTTCGTTGGCCGGGTCTCTGCGTTGGGGTGACGTTGGCGGCGATGCGTTCTACTGTGGAGTAATGACCGACCTGCTGAACTCCACGCACGACTCGACGCACCCCTCCGGGCAGGATCCGGCGGTTCGGGAGCAGAGCCGTCCGCCGCACGTCATCGCACCTGGCCTGGCTGCCCGCCTCGCGCGTCGGGTGCTGACCTCCCCGGGAGCCGCGACGTTCGACTGCGTCACGCCGATGACAGGTGGGGTCTTGGGCACGATCCCGCAGAGTTCGGTGGACGACGTAGACATCGCCTACCGCACCGCGCGGTCGGTGCAGCCGCGGTGGGCAGCGGTGTCGGTGAAACAGCGGGCCAGGTTCCTGCTGGAATTGCACGACCTCGTCCTGGACAACCAAGCCGAGTTGCTCGACTTGATCCAGCTCGAGTCGGGAAAATCGCGCCGACACGCGTTCGACGAGGTGCTGGACGTGGCGGGTGTGAGCCGGCACTACGCGCGCAAGGGCCCGTCGTACCTGGCCACCAAGCGTCGTCTCGGCGCACTGCCGATGCTCACCCAAGCTCGCGAACTGCGCCACCCCAAGGGCGTCGTCGGTGTCGTCGCGCCCTGGAACTACCCGCTGTCGATGTCGATCACCGACGTCCTGCCGGCACTGCTGGCGGGCAACGCGGTCGTCCTGCGTCCGGACAACAAGAGTGCGCTGACCGCGCTGAGTGCGGTGGAACTCATCGACCGCGCCGGCCTGCCGGAGGGGCTCCTGCAGGTCGTCCTCGGTGACGGCCCGACCATCGGTAACGCGGTGTTGGAGCGCGCCGACTACGTCATGTTCACCGGCTCGACGGCGACCGGTCGCAAGGTCGCCGCGGCCGCCGGCGAACGGTTGGTGGGTGCGTCCCTCGAACTGGGTGGCAAGAACCCGATGTACATCGCGCAGGACGCGAACCTCGAACTCGCCGCCGAATGCGCAGTGCGCGCGATGTTCTCCTCGGCCGGTCAGCTGTGCATCTCGGTGGAGCGGCTCATCCTGCACGAGGAGATCGCCGACGACTTCCTCGCGGTGTTCGTGCCCATGGTGGCGGACATGAAGCTCGGGCCGCAGCTGGAGTGGGGCACCGACATGGGTTCGTTGATCTCCGCCGAGCAGCTCGAGCGGGTCAGCGCGCACGTCGACGATGCGGTCGCGGCAGGAGCGAAGGTGCTCACCGGTGGCAAGGCGCGCCCAGATCTCGGTCCGTACTTCTACGAACCGACCGTGCTCGACGGCGTCACCGAGGAGATGGACGTCTGCCGCACGGAGACGTTCGGTCCGGTCGTCTCGGTGTACCGGGTCGCCGACGACGCCGCCGCAGTCGCGAAGGCCAACGATTCCGAGTACGGACTCAACGCGTCGGTGTGGACGCGGGACACGGCGCGCGGTCGCCGTATTGCGAATCAGATCCGTTGCGGCACAGTCAATGTCAACGAGGGCTATGTCGCGGCCTGGGGGAGCAACGGCGCGCCGATGGGTGGCATGAAGCAGTCCGGTATCGGTCGCCGGCACGGCGCCGAGGGCATCCAGAAGTACACCGAGAGCCAGAACGTCACCGTGCAGCACGGTCCGGGATTCGTGATTCCGAAGGGCATGTCGGAGAAGGCGTGGGCCCGGATGATGACCTCCGGCCTGAAGGTGATGAAGAAGGCGGGTCTGTCATGAGCGTCGAGGAGCACCTGCACGACTACGACGTCGTGGTGGTGGGATCGGGGTTCGGCGGGTCGGTCGCCGCGTTACGCCTGGCCGAGAAGGGCTACGCCGTCCACGTCTTCGAGGCCGGCCGCCGGTTCGAGGACGACGAGTTCGCCAAGACCTCGTGGGACGCGCGCCGTTACCTGTGGGCGCCTGCGCTGAAGTGCTTCGGTGTCCAGCGGATCCACAAACTGCCTGACGTGATGATCCTGGCCGGGGCCGGAGTGGGCGGTGGGTCGCTCAACTACGCGAACACGCTGTACAAGCCCACGGCTCCGTTCTTCAAGGACGCGCAGTGGGCGAACATCACCGACTGGGACGAGGAACTCTCCCCGCACTACGAGACGGCGAAACGGATGCTCGGCGTCGTCGAGGAGAACCCGTGCGACGGCCCGGTGGAGCAACTGATGCGGGACGTCGCAAGCGACCTCGGGGTCGCCGACTCCTTCCGCAAGACGCCGGTCGGGGTGTTCTTCGGTGAGTCGGGAAAGACCGTCGACGACCCCTATTTCGGCGGTGAGGGGCCTGCGCGCACCGGATGCACCGAGTGCGGCAACTGCATGGTCGGCTGTCGCGTCGGCGCGAAGAACACCTTGATGAAGAACTACATCGCGCTGGCCGAACGGCGCGGCGTCGAGTTCGAGGCGTTGCGGACCGTCGTCGATCTGGAAGCGTTGCCCGAGGGTGGTTTTCGGGTCACCACCGAGCGGTCCGGCGCGTGGCTGTCCAAGGATCGTCGCAGCGTGACCGCGGAACAGGTCGTCCTGGCCGCCGGCACCTGGGGTACCCAGACACTGCTGCACGGGTTGAAGGCATCGGGACGTCTGCCGCAGCTGTCCGAGTGCCTCGGTCTGCTCACTCGCACCAACTCCGAAGCCCTCGGCGGCGCGGCGACCGCGAAGGTCCCCGCAGACATGGACCTGTCCAAGGGCGTCGCGATCACCACCTCGTTCCACGTCGACGACACCACCCACGTCGAGAACGTCCGTTACGGCGCGGGTTCGAACGCGATGGGTCTGCTCACCTCATTGCTGGTGAACGGCGACAACGGACCGCTGGGAAAGGCCAAGGACTTTGCCGGGCAGTTCGCCAAGCAGCCGATGTCGGCGCTTCGCATCGCAGCCGGACCGAGGTGGTCGGAGCGCACCATCATCGCGCTGGTCATGCAGACGATCGACAATTCGATCACGGTCTCCGCACGGCGCCGCTTCGGCAAGGTTCGACTGACCAGCCGCCAGGGTCACGGCCAGCCCAACCCGAAGTGGATTCCGCAGGGGCACAAGGCGATTCGCGCCATGGCTGATCGACTGCAGGTGGTCGCCAAGGAGAAGGCGCTCCCCGGCGGCACGTGGGGCGAGATCTTCGGCATCCCGCTGACCGCCCACTTCCTGGGCGGGGTCGTGATCTCCGATTCACCGGAGCGCGGCGTCCTCGACCCCTACCACCGCGTCTGGGGACACCCTGATCTGCACGTCGTCGACGGCTCAGCCATCTCGGCCAACCTGGGTGTGAACCCCTCGCTGACGATCACCGCCCAGGCCGAACGGGCGATGGCCTGCTGGCCGGCGATGGGAGAGCGGGACGAGCGTCCGGCGCAGGGCGAGCCCTATCGTCGCCTCGACGTGCCTGCCGCTCGAGTCCCCGGCGTCGACCTCGGTCTGCCGACCACCCGTCCCGCCTGACTACAGGTGTAGCGGCTTAGGCTGGCCAGGTGCTGCGTCGACTGTTCACCCTGCGCTGGACCGCGTTGCTGATCCTGCTCGCAGTGGTCGTCGGCGGCATGGGTTTCGCCGGGCTGTGGCAGCTCAACGTGGCCAAGGATCGCGGCACCAACCAGGAGGTCGCCAAGGCCCCGACCAAGCCGGTGGTCCCGATCACCGAGCTGCTGAAACCGCACGAGACGTTTCCTGCGATCGAGTCGTCCCGCCGCGTCACCGCACAGGGCCGTTACGAACCCGACAAACAGTTCCTGGTCGCAGACCGCCGCCTCGACGGGCAGTCCGGCTACTGGGTCGTGACGCCCATGATTCAGCGGACGACGGGCGCCCGACTGGTGATCCTGCGGGGATTCGTGACCTCCCCGTCCGCCGCCTCGAAGCCGACGCGCATCGATGTAACGGTGACCGGCGGTATGGCGCCGGGTGAATCTCCTTCTGTCGGAACGTATCCCGCGGGACAATCGGGTTCGATCGACCTTCCGGCCAAGCTCAACGAGTGGGGCGGAGACCTCTACAACGCCTTCCTGTTCGCGCTCGAGGAGAAGCCGAATGCGACGGACGACTCGATCACCCGCGTCCCGCCACCCCCGCCGAACCCGACGCACGGGTTCCGGTTCGTGAACCTGATGTACGCCTTCCAGTGGTGGGTCTTCGCGATCTTCGCCATCTACGTCTTCTGGCGGATGTTGCGCGACGACGTGTACGGACCACCCGAGCGTCGCCGCCGCCCGACGTCCACCGACAATGAACCGACCGCCGTCGAGGAGAGCAATGTCTGAGCAGTACCCGACCGAGGACACACAGCGAGTCCGCAGCGCCCTGACCTTCTTCCGCATCACCGCGCTGATCGCCGGAGTCGCGCTGATCGTGTTGGTGGTGGAGATGGTGCTCAAGTACGGGATGGACAACGACGCCCTGTCGTGGTGGTCGCCGGTGCACGGGCTGCTGTTCATGGGTTTTGTCGCCGCCACCTACAACCTCGGCAGCAAGCTGCGCTGGCCCATGGGGCGCATGGTCGGATACATCCTCACCGCGTTCGTGCCACTGCTGTCGTTCTGGCTGGAGAAGAAGGTCACTCGCGAGGTGCAGGGGCAGCTGGCCGGGGCAGGGCACCCCGCTCGATAGACTCAAGCGGTGACCGCTCCGCTTCAGGAACACCCCGTCCTCGTCGTCGACTTCGGCGCCCAATACGCCCAGCTCATCGCACGCCGTGTGCGCGAGGCCAACCTCTACAGCGAGGTCGTCCCGCACACGATGAGCACGGCCGAGATGCTGGCCAAGCAGCCGGCCGCGATCGTGCTCTCCGGCGGCCCGTCATCGGTCTACGCCGAAGGTGCGCCCTCGCTCGAACCCGCCCTGTTGGACGGCGGCGTGCCGGTGCTCGGTATCTGTTACGGCTTCCAGGCGATGGTCAACGCGATGGGTGGCACGGTCGAACACACCGGACTGCGTGAGTACGGCGCCACCGAGGCGTCGATCACCGACACGTCCTCCACCTTGTTCAACGGTCAGCCCAGCGAGCAGTCGGTGTGGATGAGCCACGGCGACTCGGCGTCCAAGGCGCCGGACGGTGTCCGCGTCACCGCGACCACGCCGGGTGCCGAGGTCGCTGCATTCGAGGACGACGACCGCAAGCTCTACGGCGTGCAATGGCACCCGGAAGTCATGCACTCCACCTTCGGTCAGCGCGTGATGGAGAACTTCCTGTGGCGTGGCGCCGGTCTCGAAGCCGACTGGACCCCGGACGCGATGGTCGAGGAACTCGCCGCCGAGGTGAAGGAGAAAATCGGTGAAGACCGCGCGATCTGCGCTCTCTCCGGCGGCGTCGACTCGTCCGTGGCGGCAGCCCTCGTCCAGAAGGCCGTCGGCGATCAGTTGACCTGCGTGTTCGTCGACCACGGTCTGCTGCGTGATGGCGAGGCCGAGCAGGTGGAGAAGGACTTCGTCGCCGCGACAGGGGTCGACCTGGTCGTGATCGATGCGAAGGACCGCTACCTCGAGGCGCTCGCCGGAGTCAGCGACCCGGAGGAGAAGCGCAAGATCATCGGACGCGAGTTCATCCGCGTGTTCGAGCAGGCCGCCCGCGACATCGTGGCGGACCGTGGCGACGAGGAACACCCGGTCAAGTGGCTGGTGCAGGGCACGCTCTACCCGGACGTCGTCGAATCCGGTGGGGGTACGGGCGCTGCGAACATCAAGTCGCACCACAACGTCGGCGGCTTGCCCGACGACATCCAGTTCAAGCTGGTCGAACCATTGCGCTCGCTGTTCAAGGACGAGGTGCGCAAGGTCGGCCTCGAACTCGGCGTGCCCGAGGACATCGTCTGGCGCCAGCCGTTCCCGGGCCCCGGCCTCGGTATCCGAATCGTCGGTGAGGTCACGGCCGAGCGACTGGACATCCTGCGCGCTGCCGACAAGATCGCCCGCGAGGAACTCACCGCCGCCGGGCTCGACCGCGACATCTGGCAGTGCCCGGTGGTGTTGCTCGCCGACGTCCGCTCGGTGGGTGTGCAGGGCGACGGACGCACCTACGGTCACCCGATCGTGCTGCGCCCGGTGTCGTCCGAGGACGCGATGACCGCCGACTGGACGCGCGTGCCTTACGACGTGCTCGCCAAGATCTCGAACCGCATCACCAACGAGGTGTCCGAGGTCAACCGCGTCGTCCTGGACGTCACGAGCAAGCCGCCGGGAACCATTGAATGGGAGTGAGCTGATCCATCGACCCTGGGGTGGGAAGCCGCCGGGGACCATCGAGTGGAAGTGACTGTCTGACAACGGCCGCAATAACGACCGGATCCCTTGACTACGCCTGTAGTCAAGGGATCCGGTCGTTATTGCAACCGATCGAGATCAGTCGGCCATGTCCTCCAGTTCCATGCCCTTGGTCTCGCGCACCCACTTCTTGACGAAGATGAACGACAGCACCGCGAACACGGCGTAGATGCCGTACGTGATGCCGAGCGACACGTCGCGCAGCGACGGGAAGCTGACGGTGACGACCCAGTTGGCGACCCACTGGGCGCCGGCGGCCAGGGCGAGCGCAGCGGCGCGCATCCGGTTGGGGAAGGTCTCGCCGAGAAGCACCCAGACGATGGGTCCCCAGGACATGCCGAACGCGACCACGAACACGTTGGCCGCGACGAGGGCGGTGATGCCCTGCGCGTCGCTCAACTGTGGGGTGGCCTCGCCATCGACGGTGACGATCTTCGCGGTCTGGAACACGAACGCCATCACCGACAGTGAGACGGCCATTCCGGCAGAACCGATGAGCAGCAATGGTTTACGCCCGACCTTGTCGACGGTGGCGATTGCGATGAGCGTGGTGACGATATTGACGACCGAGGTGATGACGGTGATCTTGAACGAGTCCTGCTCGCTGAATCCGACGGCCTCCCAAAGCACGTTGGAGTAGTAGAAGATCACGTTGATGCCAACGAACTGCTGGAAGACCGACAACCCGATGCCGATCCAGACGATCGGCATGAGTCCGAGCGCGGGTCCCTTGAGGTCGGCCATCGACGGCTTGTCCTCGCGGTGCAGCGACCGCTGGATCCGGTCGATCTTCACCTCGAGGTTGCGCTGCCCGAGCAAGGTGGAGAGCACCTTGCGAGCTTCGGGGATCTTGTGGGTGGCGATCAGGTAACGCGGCGACTCAGGGATGGTGGTCGACAACAGTCCGTAGATCACCGCGGGGACGGCCATCGCGAGGAACATCCAACGCCAGGCCTCCAGCCCGAGCCAGAGCTCGTCGTGTGACGATCCTGCAGCAGCGGCGAGCAGGTAGTCGACCAGCAGCGAGGTGAAGATGCCGGTGACGATCGCGAGTTGCTGCAGGGACCCGAGTCGCCCACGGATACCTGCGGGAGCGATCTCGGCGATGTAGGCAGGCGCAATCACCGAGGCTGCACCGACGCCGAGACCGCCGACGATGCGGAACAACACGACCATCCACAGACTCTGGGCGAAACCGGTGCCGATCGCGCTGATGAAGAACAGAATGGCGGCGAGCTTCATGACCGACAGGCGCCCGACCTTGTCCGCCAGGCGTCCGGCGTACACAGCACCCGCCGCGGCGCCGAGCAGGGCGGACGCGACCGCGAATCCGAGGGAGGCGGAACCGACCTCGAACTTCTTCTCGATCGCGGAGACTGCACCGTTGATGACCGCGCTGTCGTAGCCGAACAGGAATCCGCCGAGCGCCGCGACGGACGCGATCCGGACGGCGCTCTTGCCACTTGCGGTGTCGGAGTCGTCGTAGATCGATTCCTCGTCCGAAACCGGGCCGTGTTCGCTCATGGCCGTCTCGCTTCCTACTGATGTGACGGGTGTGAGGGGTGGTGCCAGAGAACGCTACGCCTGGGCCAGGCGAGCAGGGGGGTTCTCGTCCGGCCAGGTGTGAGCGATCTGGCGGAGCAATTTGTCGGCATCGTGCGTTGAGCACGGTGATGTCCACGATCGACCGCACCCAGAACCTTCGCCGGACCTCGTCCCGCTCGACGCAGCCACCTGCTTCGGCAGTGTTCGTGCTGCTCGCAGCGATGCTCGGATCAGCGCTGACCGGTGCCGTCCTGGTGAAGGTGTTCCTGCACAATCTCGCCGGTGCCCGTCTGGACAACCGGTTGATGAGTTTCCTGGGGGGCCCACCCGAGGCGTTCGACCGGATCAACGCGTGGAGTGGCACCGTGTCACCGGTCACCGTCATCGCGATCCTGGCGGTGACGACATTCGTCGCGATCCGACGTGGTCGTCACGCAGTCGCTGCAGCTACCGTGCTGGCAGTCCTGGGTGCCACGGCGACTACTCAGGTGCTCAAGCACGCAGTGTTCGAACGCGTCGGCAGCCTGCCGAACTCACTGCCGAGCGGTCACACGACGGCGGCGATGTTGTGGGCCATCGGCGCCGTCCTTGTGTCATCGCGCGGTTGGCGCGCTGTCGTGACAGTCGTCGGCGCGATCGTGGCCAGCACGATCGGAGTCGGCACGATCGCCGGACGCTGGCACCGTCCGTCCGACATCGCCGCGGCGGCGGCAGTCTGCCTCGGTTGGGCCGCCCTCGCCGTCCTGGTCGCGACGCTCGTCCAACGCGGGGCCCGACCCGCACATTCGCGCCCGATGGGGGACTACCTGAAGATGCTCGGCGTGGTGGTCCTCGTGTCGTGCCTGGCCTTCTTCGCACTCGGTTTTGTGCTCGGCGGCCAGGGGATCGAACAGGTTGCAGCGCTGGCCGTCCTCCTCGGCATGGTGATCGTCTGCGCCGGCACCGTCACGCTGGTCGCGTGGCTGGCTGACCGCGAACTCGCCTGAGCCTCAGTCGTCCTCGGCCGCATGCGCGGCCTTGGGTCCCATCCACCATGCGAGCCAACCCAGTGCGCCGAGCGGGATCTCGGCCACGTTGGTGAAGATCGCGTAGAGCAGCGCGCCGGCCGCGGCGGAGGTGTGGTCGGCGCCCCAACTACCCAGCACCAGGATGATGCCGGCCTCGGCCACGCCCAGACCCCCCGGGGTGATGCCGACGGCGCGCAGCAGGCTACCGATGGCGTACGCGGCAAACAGGTCGGTCACCGGCAGGTCCACACCGACCGCCCGCATGATCTGCCAGAAGAGCACGAACCAGATCAGCAGTTGTCCGACCACCCCGAGCGTCATCGGGAACCAACCACGCCGGGTGAGGGCGGACATCCGCGACTGTTGGTCGACGAGCAGGTGCTCGAGGCGCGGTTGGCGACCTTTGCGCACCCGAGCGATGAGCGGGCTGACTCGGCGGTCCAGCCAGGAGCCGAGCTTTCGGGTACGGACCGGGCTGGTGAGCGCGACGATGAAGCCGACCAGGAGCAGCAGGCCGGCGACCCCGCCCCACCAGGCGCCGTTGCTCACCGCCGGTGGGAGGTCGTGCTTGTTGCGGGAAACCAGCACGATCCCGAGGAGCGGCAAGGCGATCCGCGCCAGGACGTTCCACACACCGCTGACGATGAGACCGGTGGAGATGGCCCGTCGTTTGAATCCCCACGACCGCAGGATCACCCAACTGGCGGCGAGCGCCGTCGCACCGCCGCCGGGCATCGTGTTGGCGACGGCAGAGCCGGTGACGTTGACGATCGCGGCCCGCGTATGAGTGATTCCTGGCCAGGACGCGGTGAGCGTGAAGGTGTAGATCCACAGGCCGGCCAGCATGAGCGCGGCGAATCCGAGCGAGGGGAGCAGACCGACCGTCTGCAGCCGAACTCCGATCTCCGTCCAGGTGGTCTTGGCCAGCCAGGGCAGCCCCCAGATGATGAGGGCGGCTGCCAGCCCCATCCCGAGCAGCGCGTTGACCGCGCTCTTCCAGGTGAACTTGGGCATCTCGGGCTGGACATCGATGGTGTCCTGCGCGAGTTCCATGTCGGGTTCGGTCATGCGAGCCCCGCGAAGACGTCCCGGGCGACCGGGCCCTCGTGGGCCGGGTCGACGAACCATTCGCGACCGAACACCAGGTCGTAGACCGGGCGCGGAATGCGAAGGAACGCCGCGAGCGTGCGGTCGCCGTCGTCCGCGGTTGCCTGGGACGCGTGCGCTGCCATCGCGGCGCGCTTGGCGGCGATGTGCCGGTGCACGTCGATTCGATGGGTGATGTTCCTGCGGGCGGTGAACGCCCGCTCGTAGACCTCGATGTCGAACGCGTCCGGGAAGGTGTAGACCTTCGACACAGCTTTGAGAGCGCCGACCAGAAGGTCGCGCGGAACGGTCGCCTCCAGCACCCGTTTCGTGCCCGCCATCTCGGCGGCGAGCGCACCGACCTCGTGCACCCGAACGTGGTCGCGGTGGCCGTAGCCGCCGCCCGAGTCGTAGCTGGTCAGGACGTCGGCGTCCTCCTCGTCGAGCACCTCGGCCAGCCGTCCGGCGGCCTCGTCCGCGGACGCGGTGACGAACCCGTTGTCAGGAGCTCGGCCTTCCATCCCCGAATCGGCGTAACCGAGGTGGACGACACGGGCCACCCCGAGTGCGTCCGCGCTGCGCCGGAGTTCGGCGAGCCGGCGCGCGCCGAGCCCGCCGTCGTCCCGATATTCACCTGCCGCCAAACCGAGCCCCCCGTCGGTCGCTGTCACGAGCACCACCCGGTGCCCTGCGGCGGCGGCCTTGGCCATCGTGCCGCTTGTGAGCAGGGCTTCATCGTCAGGGTGTGCGTGGAACGTCACCAGTGTGTGCGACATCGCGGACATTCTCGCGCATGACATGCTTACGCCCGTGAAGGTGGCCCTGTTGTCGGACTGCTACCTGCCCAGGCTGGGCGGTATCGAGGTCCAAGTACACGATCTGGCCCGTCACCTCACCCGCGCCGGGCACGAGGTTGTCGCCTTCACCGCCACCCGCGAGCCGGGCCAGCGACGCAACGAACTCGAGATCATCGACGGTATCCCTGTGCACCGCTTGGCGATTCCGATGCCGCACGGCCTGCCGATCAACCCGCTCGCCCCGCCGACGTTGCGTCGTCTGCTGCGTGCGGGACAGTTCGATGTGGCCCACGTCCATATGGGGGTCGTTGCGCCGTTCTCGATGGACTGCGCCCGGGTCGCGCTCGACCTGGATCTGCCGACCGCCGTCACCTGGCACTCGCTGCACGCCCGGATGGAGGCGCCGATCCGCCTGGCGGGTTATGTCGCGCGGTGGGCCAAATCGGGTGCCGCGCTGTCTGCGGTCTCCGGTGTCGCGGCGGCGCCGGTGATGTCGCTGGCCGGTCTGCAGCACAAGGTCGCGATCCTGCCCAACGGCATCGACACCCAGCAGTGGGCACCGTTGCCGCGTGCGCCCAAGAGTCCGGACGAGCCGGTACGCATCGTGTCGGCGATGCGTCTGATGGGTCGCAAGCGCCCCCTCGAACTGCTCGACATCGTGCACGAGGCACGCCGTCAGGTGCCGGACGTCGACGTTCGGCTCGAGGTACTGGGGGAGGGACCGCTGCGCGGAAAGGTCGAGAGCAAAGTGAGGCGCCTGCGTGCGCAGAACTGGTTCAGCGCGCCCGGACGAATGACGCGGATGCAGGTGCAGGAGCGGTATCGCCTCTCCGACATCTACATCGCGCCGGCGGAGCTCGAGGCCTTCGGTATCGCGGCGCTCGAGGCACGGACCACCGGGCTCCCGATCGTGGCGCCGCGCAAGAGCGGGGTGTCGGAGTTCGTGGAGCATCGCGTCAATGGCCTGCTCGCGGGCGACGACGCCGGTATGTCGGACGCGCTCGTCCGGCTCCTCACCGACGTCTCGATGCGGGAGAAGATGATCGCGCACAACACGTCGGTGCTGCCGAAGGAGTCGTGGCCGAGCGTCGTGCAGATGGTCGAGGCGGAGTACGAGCGCGCGATCGAGCAGATGAACGAGCGCTAGAACAGACGCTTTTCCCTCACCTCATGGGCTTCTTCCAGATCAAGCAGGAAACGCTTGCGATCCATGACCCAGTGACCGAGGTAGTAGATGCCGACGATCGAGTCATCGTCCGCGACGATCGTCAGCTATCCGATGACGGACTCCAGTACGCAGTGCTTCATCATGACGTGTAGACGCTGGAGCAGCCTCGGATGTGAGTCGGTCTGAATCGTCGGAACCGCTTTCGTTTGGACCCGTTGCGTTGTCTACTGGGGTATGTCCTTCGTCCGCCCGGTGGTCGCCGACTCATGGCGCCGTTCGCTCGACGCCGGCGTTCGCGCGAGCGAGGAGCAGGCACCGCTGGTGCTCAGTGGCGGCTCGCTCGAGGACTATCGCCGCGCGCATCCGCTGTGGCGCGCGATGCCGGTGCTGCACGACGTGCTCGAACAGGCGATCGTCGATTGCGATGCGCTGTTGGCGGTGGCCGACGAGAACGGGCAGTTGCTGTTCGTTCGGGGGAGCAACGACGCGCTCGACAAGGCGGAGCGGATCGGTTTCGCAGAGGGTGCCTCCTGGGACGAGCGGGTGGTCGGCACGAACGCGCCCGGCACCGCGATCGCGCTCGGCGAGCCGGTCGTCGTCCGCCAGCAGGAACATTTCCTGGAGTCGGTGCACCGCTGGTCGTGCGTTGCGGTGCCGATCCGCGACCCGCACAGCGGCGGGGTCATCGGTGCCGTCGACGTCACCGGCGCAGACCACATCGTCGTCCCGCAGACGATGGCGATGCTGCGTGCCGCGGCCCGATTGGCCGAGATGGAGTTGCACCGCATCGGTTCGCCGGCCCCCACCGGGGTGCGTCTCAGCGGGCTCGGGGTCGACTCGGCGGTGGTGTCCGTCGGCGAGCGCACGGTCGCTTTGAGCCCGCGCCACAGCGAGATCGTCACCCTGCTGGCCGGTCGCGCCGACGGCATGTCGGGCGATGAGATCGCTTGCGGCCTCTACGAGTTCGAGTCGGGTCGATCGACCGTGCGGGCCGAACTGCAACGGCTGCGGACGGTGCTCGGCGACGACCTGTTCGCCTCCCGGCCCTATCGACTGCTCATGCCGGTGCACAGCGACTGGTCGGTCGTGCTCGACCTGTTGGAGCAGGGCGACGTCGCCGGAGCCGTGCAGCGATACCGCGGCCCGTTGCTGCCGCGCTCGGACGCACCGGGCGTCGTCGAACTGCGCGAGCGGGTGCATGCGGCGCTCGCAGCCGCGGTGCGGTCGAGCGGACGCAGCGACCTGCTGATGTCGTGGACGCGGCACCCGTGGGGAGCCGACGACCACGAGGCGTGGGCCGCCCTCGCCGGCTTGCTACCGATCGGGTCACCGATGCGCTCGGTGGCGCAGGCGCACCTCCAACGTCTGGCCTGACCCGGCCGCTACCGTCGGCGGGATGACCGCGTTCCGCTGATCGGACCGCCCGACGAAGGCGGCGCAGATGTTGCAACGTCGATGCAACGTCGACGTGATTAGCGTCACACCCATCGCACCAACAACGACGATGGGAGACAGCGATGCCTGTGTTCGAGCGCCCCGGCACGTCCGGTTCGAAGATCAAGGTCGAGGACCGATACGGCCACTACATCGGCGGCGAGTTCGTCCCGCCCAAGAAGGGCGAGTACTTCGACAACTACGCCCCGCAGACCGGACAGGTGTTCACCCAGGTGGGTCGAGGCACCGCCGAGGACATCGAAGCTGCGCTCGACGCGGCCCACAACGCGGCCGACTCGTGGGGACGCACCTCCGCCACCGACCGCTCGAACATTCTGCTGAAGATCGCCGACGTCATGGAGGCGAACCTCGAGGACATCGCGGTCATCGAGTCCTGGGACAACGGCAAGGCCGTGCGCGAGACGCTCGCCGCCGACATCCCGCTCGCGATCGACCACTTCCGCTACTTCGCCGGAGCGCTGCGCGGCCAGGAGGGCAGCATCAGCGAGATCGACGAGAACACGATCGCGTACCACTTCCACGAGCCGCTGGGCGTCGTCGGCCAGATCATCCCGTGGAACTTCCCGATCCTGATGGCGGTGTGGAAGCTTGCCCCGGCGCTCGCCGCCGGCAACGCGGTCGTGTTGAAGCCGGCCGAGCAGACCCCGTGGTCGATCCTCAAGCTCGCCGAACTCATCGGTCCCCTGCTTCCCCCGGGCGTGCTCAACATCGTCAACGGGTTCGGCACCGAGGCCGGCAAGCCGCTGGCCTCCAGCCCGCGCATCGCCAAGATCGCCTTCACCGGCGAGACCACGACCGGCCGGTTGATCATGCAGTACGCCAGCCAGAACATCATCCCGGTGACCCTGGAGCTCGGTGGCAAGTCGCCGAACATCTTCTTCGACAGCGTCGCCTCGCAGAACGACGCGTTCTACGACAAGGCGCAGGAGGGCTTCGCGATGTTCGCCCTCAACCAGGGCGAGATCTGCACCTGTCCCTCGCGCGCGCTCGTCCAGAGTTCGATCTACAGCGACTTCATGAAGGACGCTGTTGCTCGCGTCGAGAAGATCAAGATGGGCAACCCGCTCGACACCGAGACCACGATGGGTGCGCAGGCGTCCAACGACCAGCTCGAGAAGATCAAGAGCTACCTCGACATCGGCAAGCAAGAGGGCGCGAAGGTGCTCACCGGCGGCGACGTCGCCTCGCTCGGGGGCGATCTCGACGGCGGCTACTACGTGCAGCCGACGGTGTTCGAGGGCGACAACTCGATGCGGATCTTCCAGGAGGAGATCTTCGGGCCGGTCGTCTCGGTCACCAGCTTCGATGAGGAGGCCGACGCGCTGAAGACCGCCAACGACACCCTGTACGGCTTGGGTGCCGGCGTGTGGTCGCGCGACGGCGCGCAGGCTTACCGGATGGGCCGCGGCATCAAGGCCGGACGCGTCTGGACGAACTGTTACCACGCCTACCCGGCGCACGCCGCGTTCGGTGGCTACAAGCAGTCCGGCATCGGCCGCGAGAACCACAAGATGATGCTCGATCACTACCAGCAGACGAAGAACCTGCTCGTGTCCTACTCCCCGGACGCGCTCGGATTCTTCTGACAGACAGCCGAAAGTCCGCAGGACGAGCGAGTCGACCCGCGCGTCCTGCGGACTTTCGCATCCAGCCGCAGGCAAGCACGAACGGAAGTGCACACATGACTGACGAACCGATGGTGGCGAGCACCGCACTCGAACGGGTGGCGTTCACGGATGCTGCGGCAGACCTCGTCCGCACCCTGGTCGAACGCAACGGGCCGGTGATGTTCCACCAGTCCGGCGGATGCTGCGACGGCAGCGCGCCCATGTGTTACCCGGACGGCGACTTCATCATCGGCGACGTCGACGTGCTGCTGCAGGAGGTCGAGATCGACGGCGTCGACAAACCGGTGCCGTTCTACATGAGCGAGTCGCAGTACGAGTACTGGAAGCACACCCACCTCACCGTCGATGTGGTGCCCGGACGCGGGAGCGGGTTCTCGTTGGAGGCGCCCGAGGGTGTCCGCTTCCTCATCCGGTCGCGGATGTTCAGCGAGGACGAGTTGGAGCAGTTGCGATTGCTGTAGGCCCGCTCGAAAGTCCGCAGTTCCGCAGGGCTGACCCGCGAGTCCTGCGGACTTTCGCTCAGTGCCAGCCGTCCGGGTGTGCGCCGCCGGGCAGGTCGGCGTCCGGGTCGTACGGCGTCCGGGTGAACCGGAAGCTGCCGAGATCGAGGTACTGCGCGCCATCCTCGACGTGCATCTGCAGTCGCTCGCCGGCGTAGTAGTCCTCCAGCCCGACCCAAACGCCCTCCCTCATCGCGAACCGGGAACCGCGGCCGACTCGTACCGGACGAAGTTCGAGGACGCCGCCGTGCAACGTTGCAACATGCTCCCGCGGCCCCCAGAACCAGGTTCCCGTGATGTCGAGTGACTCGATGGATCCCGTTGCGGTCCACGGCTCATCGTCGCGTGGACTCAGCTCGTCGAACCGCTTGAGCAGGTCGTAACCCAGGTCGAGATCGAAGTTGCCGGTCGTGTTTGCCTGCACGGCGAAGCCGTCCCCGGTCACTGGGTCGATGCGGAGCGCCGCAAGGTAGCCGGGCATCGAACCGCCGTGGCCGATGAACCGGCGTCCGTCGATGTTGAAGACGTCCAGGCCGAGCCCGTAGGCGCGCGACCAGCGTCCGCCCGGTGTGTCGTCGACGACGCCGGGGACGTGCATGTCGAGGCGGAGGTCGTCGGGCAGAACGCGTTCGTCACCACGTGCGAGGAACCGCGCCCAGGCCGCGAGATCGCCGACGGTCGACCACAACTGGCCGGCAGGGGCCATCGCTCGGGAATCGTGTGTGGGTTCGTCGTGCAGCAGATCGGCGTGCGGGTGGACCGCCCATCCGGGTGCGGCGTCGTCCGGTCGTTCGTAGGTCGTGCGGGTCAGCTCGAGCGGGTCGAGGATTCCGTTTCGGACGGCATCGAACCAGCACGAATCTCGGTGCCGGGCAACGAGTTCACCGGCGACCGCGTACCCGACGTTGGAGTAGTGGAACCGTGCTCCGGGACGGTGCGCCCGGCGCACGCTGGGCAGCAGTTGCTTCCAGGTGAGGCCGTCGCTGCGTTCCCACCATGGCCCCTGCGTCTCGGCATGGAGTCCGCTGGAATGGTTGAGCAGCGACCCGACGGTGACCCCCCGCACGGACTCGTCCAGCTCCGGAAGGTGGTCGGTGATCGGGTCGTCGAGGGCGACTGCGCCGTCTCGCACCAATTGCAGGACGGCGACGGCGACGAAGGTCTTGGTGATCGATCCGATCCGGTACGGCGTCTGCGGGGTCGCGGTAGGGGAGCCGGGGCGTCCGGTCGGATGCCCGGCGGCATCCGACCAGACGACCTCACCGTCACGGATCAGCGCAATCGACACCGACGGTGCACGGTGCCGGCGTTGGCGGGTGATCAGTTCATGGCGCAGCGAAGACTCGATTTCCACCGGATCATCCAATCAGGGGCGCACGCTTCTTCGGCGATTCCCTTGTCGGCGAGGTGGCCTGGGGCTGTGATCGTCTGGCTCGACCGAGCGAACCACCCGCACTGGATCGAGGTCCCGGACGTTGCCGGCTCGGTCGATCACAACACCTCCTACTTCTCCGACCTGCAACGCAGGTCCGTGACCGAGTGGTTGACCAAGCAGGTCGGCCCGGACTCATCGTTCAGCCTCGAACGCAGGACGCCGGCGAGCACGGTGGGCCTGGCGTTCGGACTCGCCGCCTTGGCGTTCATCGTCTTCGGGCCGAGACCGGTGCGCGGCACCCGCTGGTACTGGTTCTGGATCGCGGGCGTCCCACTCGGACTGGGGTTCGCTGCCTACGCGGTGCGGGAATTGATGCATCCCGAGGTCGTTCGACCCCGCCGTTCGGGCTTCGACGGGTTCGTCACCACGATCATCTGCGGCTTCGTGCTCGCGGGCCTGACCATGACGGCCGCTTGGCTCGTGCCGCGCCTGTGAACGAAAGTCCGCGCGCTCAGCGAGTCGGCCCGCGAGTCATGCGGACTTTCGGCTAGAGCGAGATCCAGTAGCGGCGCTTGTCCTTGCGCACGTCCTCCAGCACACCGCCGCATCGCTCGATCGTGCGTCGAGAAGCCTCGTTGTCCTCGTCGCAGGTCACCAGCACCCGGGCCAGTCCGTGCTCGCGCGCCGTGCCGAGCGAGGCAGCGAGTGCCGCAGTCGCGACCCCACGCCGACGGGCTGACGGGCGCACGCCATAGCCGATGTGCCCACCCTCCTCGAGCAGGAAGTCGTTGAGGCGGAGGCGGAGGCTGAGCGAGCCCAGCACCTGATCCGGGTCGGTGTCATCGACGATCCAGTACAGCGCGGCGGGGACGAAACCCTCCGGGGGGTCGGTGAGGTTACGACGTTGCTGTGCCAACCACCGTCCGAAGCCGTCGGGGTCAGCGAGCTCCTTTGCGGTGAACCCGAAGATCGAGTAGCCGTGCACATGATCGCCGCCGAACTCGGCGATCGACTTAAACCATGAGTCGCGGAGAGCTTCGGACGGTTCGACCAGGCGGATCATGGTGGCGAGGCTATCCGGCGCTTTCGCCGAGGGTTCGGGGTGTCGTGACGGCGGCACATGCTGGGCACACTTTTGCGATGATCGGCGCAGACTTCGGGGTCGTCGGTGGCGCGACGTACCCTGGACGGTGAGATGAGCAGCTTGTTCGACGACCTTCCCCTGCCCGGCCTGACCCCCGATTCGGCGTCACCGCACCGCGCGCCCGGTTCCTCCGGCGCGGCGACGGACGTCGACGAGCACGGCGTCCCCACCTGGGCGAGCCTGGGCCACGACGCGCCCGAACAACCCCGGGAGCGGCCGAACCGTCCGACCATGCGTGACCCCGAGTCGCTGATCGAAGGACTTAACCCCCAGCAGAAGGAAGCCGTGCTGCACCACGGCTCGCCGCTGCTGATCGTCGCCGGTGCCGGCTCCGGCAAGACACGCGTGCTCACCCACCGCATCGCGCACCTGATGGGTGCGCGTGGCGTCCAGCCCGGTCAGATTCTCGCCATCACCTTCACCAACAAGGCCGCCGCCGAGATGCGCGAACGCGTCGAGGCGCTGGTCGGCCCCGCCGCCAAGATGATGTGGGTGTCAACCTTCCACTCCGCGTGCGTGCGCATCCTGCGCCGCGAGGCGACCAAGGTCGGTCTGAAGTCGACCTTCTCCATCTACGACGCGGCCGACAGCCAGCGACTGATGGCGATGGTCATGCGCGACATGGATCTCGACCCCAAGCGTTTCCCGCCGCGCTCCTTCAGCCACCAGGTGAGCAACCTCAAGAACGAGTTGATCGACGAGGAGACCTACGCCGGACAGGTGGGGGAGGGCACGCATCAGGAGCGGATGCTCGCGGAGGCGTACACGATGTACCAGCGCCGCCTGCGGCAGGCGAACGCGCTCGACTTCGACGACCTCATCATGACCACCGTCCATGTGCTGCAGGCCTTTCCGGACGTCGCCGAGTACTACCACCGCCGTTTCCGGCACGTGCTGGTCGATGAGTACCAGGACACCAACCACGCGCAGTACCAACTGGTGAAGGAGTTGGTCGGGCACGGTACGGACGATCCGGCCGTCGGTCAGGTGCCGCCCGCCGAACTCTGTGTCGTCGGTGACGCCGACCAGTCGATCTACGCCTTCCGCGGCGCGACGATCCGCAACATCGTGGAGTTCGAGCAGGACTACCCGGACGCACGCACCATCTTGCTGGAGCAGAACTACCGCTCGACGCAGACCATCCTGCAGGCGGCCAACGCGGTCATTGAGAAGAACGAAGGACGCCGCCCGAAGAACCTCTGGACCGACTCCGGTGACGGGTCGATGATCACCGGCTACGTCGCCGACTCCGAACACGACGAGGCGGCCTTCGTAGCCCGCACCATCGACACGCTCGGTGACGACCATGGGGTGCGTCCGGGCGACGTCGCCGTGTTCTACCGCACTAACGCTCAGTCACGCGCGTTGGAAGAAGTGTTCGTTCGCGTCGGGCTGCCGTACAAGGTCGTCGGCGGCACCCGCTTCTACGAACGCAAGGAGGTCAAGGACGCGCTCGCCTATCTGCGCGTCGTCTCCAATCCGCTCGACACGGTTAACCTGCGCCGCATCCTCAACACTCCCAAGCGCGGCATCGGTGACCGTGCCGAAGCCTGCGTCTCCGCGCTCGCCGAGCGTGAACGGATCACTTTCATCGCCGCGCTCGGCCGAGCGGCGGACGCCCCCGGCATCGCCACCCGATCGGTGGCCGCGATCGAGAACTTCACCTCGATCCTCGAACAGTTCCGGATGGCCCGCGAGACCGAGGGCAACGGCATCGGCGACCTGCTCGAGGTGATCCTCGACAAGTCCGGCTATCTCGCCGAACTCCGTGCCAGCCATGACCCGCAGGACGAGACTCGTATCGAGAACCTCGCCGAACTGGTCGCAGTCGCAAGGGAATTCGACGAGTCTTATCCCGAAGGGTCGCTGGAGGACTTCCTCGAGCAGGTCTCGCTGGTGGCCGACGCCGACGAGATCCCGAAGGGTGACGAGAACGACAAAGGCGTCGTCACGTTGATGACTCTGCACACCGCGAAGGGCCTGGAGTTCCCGGTCGTGTTCCTCACCGGGATGGAGGACGGCACGTTCCCGCATATGCGGGCTCTGGGTGATCCGAAGGAACTCGAGGAAGAACGCCGGCTCGCCTATGTCGGCATCACCCGAGCAAGACAGCGATTGCACATTTCGCGGGCGGAGGTGCGGTCTGCCTGGGGTGCACCGCAGTACAACCCGCCCTCGCGGTTCCTCGACGAGATCCCGCGTCACCTCATCGACTGGGTGCGGGTCGCGACCACCGGAATGCGTCCGTCATCCACGCCTGCTGTCGCCCGTCTCGCCGCGCGTCCGGGTGTGAAAAGCCCTGGTAATCATCCGATTCCGTCACTCGACGCAGGTGACCGTGTCAGTAGCGACTCCTTCGGGTTGGGCACCGTCGTCCGGCTCGAAGGCAGCGGGGATCGTACGATCGCACACATCGACTTCGGCGGTGACTACGGCGTGAAGCGTCTTGCGCTGCGGTACGGCAAGGTCGAGAAGATCTGAGAACAACGAACAAACCCCACCGCCGAACGGCGATGGGGTTTGTTCGTCGAGAGATCAGAGCAGGCCGCGCGCGGACAGCCAGCCGTACGGGTTGATCGCCACACCGCCGATGTGGATCTCGAGGTGCAGGTGCGGGCCGGTGGAGTTGCCGGTGTTGCCGGACCAGCCGATCATCTGGCCGGCAGCGACCTGCTGGCCCGGGCTGACCGCGAAGCCGGACATGTGCGCGTAGACCGCGCTCACACCGTTGCCGAAATCGATGTTGACGCGCATGCCCTGGCCGCCGTACCAACCGACAGCGGTCACGGTGCCGGACGACATCGAGCGCAGCGGGGTGCCCACCGGGACCGACAGGTCGATACCGCCGTGGTTCGTGGAACCGATGCCGCCGGGGGAGTTGCGGTAGCCGAAGCCGGAGGTGAAGACACCTGCGCAGCCGGCGATCGGGCAGACGTAACCACCGCTGTTGGTGTTGACAGCTGCCGGTGCACCGGTGGCCCGCTGCGGCGCGCGAGCTGTCGAGCTCACCGGGCCGTTGCCGGCGGAGGCGCCGTACTGCTGGGTGGGCGCCGGCAGGCCGGTGGCCGCCTGACGCGTCGGCTGCTGCTCGAGGCGCGGCGCCGCAAGGGCCTTCGGCGGTTCGACGTGGTCGCGTGCGGTGGTGGCCGTGCTCATGGCCGCGACCGCGGCCTTCTGCTTCGCGGTGGCCTTGAGCGTCTTCGCCCGTGTCTGGGCGGCAGTCTTGGCCTTGGCGCGGGCCGTGACGGCCGCCCTCACCTTGGCGTCGACCGCGGCAGAAGCGCGGGTCGCGCTGCGCGACACCGACTGGTTCTGCGCTGTGACGGTCCACGAGTTCACCGCTTCGACGGTGCCGACCGTCGTCGGCCCCGTGGCGTAGGTGGCCCCGTTCGCCGTGCTGACCGCCCCCGCAGCCACAGCACCGGCAACAACGGCCGTCGTCGGGAGGATGACCTTCCCTCGCTTGATGAACGAGGGACCGGACTGGCGATGCCGCCCTTTGTAACGAGTCAAAACAGGGACCAACTTCTTCTCTTCGGGGGCCGAGCGGGGAACACCGTACCGTGATCATCCCGTGACATTCCAATCCCCAAGAAAATCTGTGAACAACACCACAATGCGATTGAACCCGCCCGCAGGTCTACGCTTGAGAGCATGAACGATTCGGCGCCGTCCGCAGCAGTTTCTCCCGAGTCCACGGCTGATCAGGCTGTTTCCCCGTTGCGTGTCGTCGTGGCCAAGCCCGGGCTCGACGGACATGACCGCGGTGCAAAGGTTGTGGCCCGTGCCCTGCGTGACGCCGGCATGGAGGTCATCTACACCGGCCTGCACCAGACGCCCGCGCAGATCGTCGAGGCGGCGATCCAGGAGGACGCCGACGCCATCGGGATGTCGGTGCTCTCGGGAGCGCACATGACGTTGTTCGCCGAGGTGATGAAGCTGCTCGCGGCCAAGGATGCCGAAGACATCGTGGTGTTCGGTGGCGGCATCATCCCCGAGGAGGACATCCCGGCCCTGGAAGGTCTCGGAGTCGCCACAGTTTTCACTCCCGGCGCAACCACCACGGACATCGTGGAATGGACTCGGACCCACGTGGGCGGCGTCACAGCCGAGGGCTAGAGTGCGAGGCGGAAATCCCTTTGAACCCCGAGAAGAGGATGGATTCCGCGTGGATCTTTTCGAGTACCAAGCGCGAGACATGTTCGAGGCGCACGGCGTCCCGGTCCTGGCCGCCAAGACCGCCACGACTGCGGCTGAGGCCAAGGCAGCTGCCGAGGAGATCGGAGCCAAGTCCGGCGGTGTGACCGTCGTCAAGGCCCAGGTCAAGACCGGTGGACGCGGCAAGGCCGGCGGCGTGAAGGTCGCCAAGACCGCCGACGAGGCGGAGCAGTACGCCGAGCAGATCCTCGGCATGGACATCAAGGGCCACACCGTCGGCACCGTGATGATCGCCCAGGGCGCGAAGATCGCCGAGGAGTACTACTTCTCGATCCTGCTCGACCGTGCGAACCGCAGCTACCTGGCCATGTGCTCCAAGGAGGGCGGCATGGACATCGAGCAGCTCGCTGTGGAGCGCCCGGAAGCTCTGGCCAAGGTGAACGTCGACCCCAACGTCGGCATCGACGAGGCCAAGGCGAAGGAAATCGTCGACGAGGCCGGCTTCGACGCCGAGACCGGCGCGAAGATCGTCCCCGTCCTGCAGAAGCTGTGGGAGGTCTACTCGGGCGAGGATGCAACGCTCGTCGAGGTCAACCCGCTGGTGAAGACCGAGGACGGCGAGATCGTCGCTCTCGACGGCAAGGTCTCACTCGATGCGAACGCCGACTTCCGCCACCCCGAGCACGAGGCGCTGGAGGACAAGGCCGCGGCCGACCCGCTGGAGGCCAAGGCCAAGGCGATGAACCTCAACTACGTCAAGCTCGACGGCAACGTCGGCATCATCGGCAACGGCGCCGGCCTGGTCATGTCGACCCTTGACGTCGTTGCCTACGCCGGTGAGGAGCACACCGGCGGTAAGTCGAAGCCGGCCAACTTCCTCGACATCGGTGGCGGAGCCTCCGCCGAGGTCATGGCCAACGGCCTCGACGTCATCCTGAACGACGAGCAGGTCAAGTCCGTCTTCGTCAACGTCTTCGGCGGAATCACCGCCTGTGACGCAGTCGCCAACGGCATCGTCGGCGCACTGAAGACCCTCGGCGACGAAGCCAGCAAGCCGCTGGTCGTCCGCCTCGACGGCAACAACGTCGTGGAGGGCCGCAAGATCCTCGCCGACTTCAACCACCCGCTGGTCACCATCGAAGAGACCATGGACGGCGCTGCCCGCAAGGCCGCCGAACTGGCCGCGAACTGAACAGGACTGAAGACTCGTGTCGATTTTTCTCAACGCTGACTCCAAGGTCATCGTCCAGGGCATGACCGGCTCGGAGGGCATGAAGCACACCACGCGCATGCTCGCCTCGGGCACGAACATCGTCGGTGGCGTGAACCCGAAGAAGGCCGGCCAGACCGTCGATTTCGACGGTGGCGAGCAGGTCAAGGTCTTCGGTTCCGTGAAGGAAGCCATAGACGAGACCGGCGCGAACGTGTCGGTCGTCTTCGTGCCGCCGGCGTTCGCCAAGGCTGCCGTCATCGAAGCCGTGGACGCCGAGATGCCGCTGATCGTGGTCATCACCGAGGGCATCGCGGTGAAGGACTCCGCGGAGTTCTTCAACTACTGCAAGGACAAGGGCACCAGCCGCATCATCGGTCCCAACTGCCCCGGCATCATCAGCCCCGGACAGTCGAACGCCGGCATCATCCCGGCCGACATTGCCGGTCCGGGCAAGATCGGTCTGGTGTCGAAGTCCGGCACCCTGACCTACCAGATGATGTACGAGCTGAAGGACTTCGGCTTCTCCACCGCGATCGGTATCGGTGGTGACCCGATCATCGGCACCACCCACATCGACGCGCTCGAAGCTTTCGAGGCCGACCCCGAGACCGTCGCGATCGTCATGATCGGCGAGATCGGTGGCGATGCCGAGGAGCGCGCCGCGGCGTACATCAAGGACAACGTCTCCAAGCCGGTCGTCGGTTACGTCGCGGGCTTCACCGCCCCCGAGGGCAAGACCATGGGCCACGCCGGTGCGATCGTGTCCGGTTCGTCCGGTACCGCCCAGGCGAAGCAGGAGGCCCTCGAGGCCGCCGGCGTCAAGGTCGGCAAGACGCCGTCCGCGACTGCCGACCTCATGCGCGAGATCATGAAGAAGCTCGGCTGACCGAGTTCTTGTCGGGCCCGGAGACACTGTCTCCGGGCCTGATTCTTTTGGGTACGGCGCGCCTGAACGGCCTGCGCGGGCTCCCGCGTCACCATGGTTCGCGATGAGCCTGCTCGACCGTGTCACTCCTGCTGCCCGCACCGAATCGGATGGACGATCCGTCGGACGCGGCGCGCCGCCGTACGCGCTCGCGTTCGGTTACGGCGTGCTCGCTCCGGTGGCTTTCGCTCTGCTGTTGTTCGCGCCGGTGCTGGCGTCCTGGACGCTCGACCCGCGCACCTCGACGCAGTGGGCCGACGCTCTGGCGATCACCGCCTCCGGGGTCGGGCTGACGCTGCGCGGCTCGATCTCAGTGCCGCACAACGAGATCGAGGGCCTGCACTTCGCGCCGATGTTGCTGACCGCCCTGCTTCTGTTGCTCACCCGGTTCGCCTACCGACCCGTCCAGAGCGCTCTGGACGACGCGGACGCGGCCGGCGAGGAGCAACAGCGCACCCCGCTGGCGTTTCTTGCTGGCTTCGTGATCTCCTGTCTGGGCGTCACCGCCGTGTCGCTGTCCGGATCGGCTCCGGTGAAGTGGTGGAGCGTCCTGCCCGGAGCGATTCTGATCGCGCTTGCCGCGGTGATCTGGTCGATCCGGCGCGACGGCACGGGGGTGGAATTACCGTGGGCAGCGAAGCTCGCCGAGCGGCTGCACCTCAACGTCCGACGCTCGCTGCGTCCGGCGATCGAAGGAGTCGGCGTCCTGTTGACCGCGGGCGCCATGGTGACGTTCGTGCTGGTGATGACGCGGCTCGACCGGGTCGGCAAGGTCGCTGCGCTGCTCGATGTGCACGGCAGCGGGATCGCGTTGCTGTGGTTCGCGCAAGTGCTGGCGCTGCCGAACCTGATCCTGTTCGCGACCGGTTGGCTGACCGGCGCGCCGGTCGTGCTCGGTATGGGTGCGTTGAGCACCTCGTCGGCGACGGCCACCGTGCTGCCGAGCATCCCGGTGCTCGGCGCGTTGCCCGAACCCGGTGCCTTGCCGGGAGTCTTCCGGCTTGCCCTGCTGATCCCGGTACTGGCCGGCGCCTTCATCGGTTGGCGCGCCACGTGGTCCATGCCCGTGCTGACCCACCTGGGTCGCAAGCTGCAGGTGGCATCGTCTGCGGCGGTCCTCGGCGCGTTGGTGGTGTCGATCCTGTTGTGGTGGAGCCGCGCCGGGATGAACCCGGGCCAACTCGACCTCATCGGGCCGGCCATGACCTCGGCGCTCTGGGTTGCGGGGGAGTTGCTGGTCGGTGCTGTGATCGCAGCCGCAGCGGTGCACTACCGGCGTCGCCTGCGCTGAGGCGAAGGCCGGTCAGCGGCCGATCCGGGGCACCTTCGGTGCGTCGATCTCCACGGGTACGACACTGTCGAACACCTCGATCTCCCCGGCCCGGCGGATCCTGCGACCGCCCGGTCGGCTGACGAGGCTGCGGGCGATTTCGTAAGGGTCACCGTCGCGTTGTGTATGCACCCAACGGTCGGCCTGCTCGCTCAGCACCTCCAGGCACCGGGTCCGCAGGAAGTCCAGTTCGTGCTCGACGGCTTCGGTCGCGCTCCTACCGGTGACGGTGCCTTCGTCCGCCTTGGCCCCGACGAGATGCTCGGAGATCGAATGAGTCGGCAACGCCCGGGGATGAACCAGCGACGAACCGGTGTCGAGGCTGCGCGGCATCGTCTCGTCGAGGTAGTCGGGTTCCTCGCTGATGGTCTGACGACGTTCCAGCGCCTCGGCGTAGTCCAACAATGCACGCCCTGCGGTGTCGAGGGTCGCGGTGAGTTCGAGCAATCGGGTCGACAGATGAGCACTCGAGCGGACGAACGTCGCGAGTTCGTCGGCCGGTAGCTGGGTGACGACCGAGGCGGCAGCTGACAGGACGTTCACGCGCTGGCGGGTCAGCGGAGTCGTCTGATCGGCGAACCGCTTCGCGATCGCGCGGATCTGCGCCGGGTCGTCCAGCATCGGTGGAGTTGTCACTGGGCGCCCTCTTCGTGCGTGGCGGCCTGGGCGTGGACGAACTCGCTGAGTTGGGCAATGCCGTCGGCGATCCCGTCGGCCGTCCCGGCGGCGACCGCAAGACTTCGCGCGACCAGCGTGGACAACTCGTCGTCGACGATCTGGTCGGTCGGGACGGTGAATGTCTCGGCGACCGAGCGAATCACCGACTCCGAATGCTCGAGAACGACCGCCTGGGCACGCAACTCGCGTGGATCGGCGTCGAGAGCCGCGTCGCGATCGATCATGTGTCCCTTCCAACCGTTGTCTCGCCCGGCTGTCGGGGGCGATTGCGTCGTTCCTTCGAGGGTACGAAACGCTGTGGCCCGGTGGGGGTTTCAGCCGCTGTCGGTGCTGCCGATGCGCACGCGACGTCCCTCGACCCGAAAACCCTCACGTGCCATGCGTCCGACGTACTCCACGAGTTGGGGCCGCTCGGCCTGCTTGATCCGCTCGGTGAGGGTGTCAACATCGTCGTCGTCCTCGACCGGCACCACACACTGCGCCACGATCGCGCCGGTGTCGATCCCTTCATCCACGACGAAGAGCGTCGCACCGGTCACCTTGACGCCGTACTCAAGGGCGTCGGCCGGCCCATGAATTCCGGGGAAGCTCGGCAACAGCGCGTTGTGGCTGTTGAGATAGCGGCCGCCGAACCTCGACAGGAACGCCGGCCCCACGAGCTTCAGGAAGCCCGCGGACACGACCAGATCGGGGGAGTACTCGGCCACTTTCGCCCCGAGCGCGTCGTCCCATGCCTGCCGGGACTCGAAGTCCTTGGTGCGCAGGACGAAGGTGGGGACGCCGGCGCGCTCGGCACGTTCCAGTCCGAGTACGTCCGGACGGTCGGAACCCACGGCCACGATCTCGACGCCGTACGAGTCGTCCGCGGACGCGTCCAGCAGGGCTTGGAGCAGCGAGCCGGAACCGGACAGGAGGACGACCACGCGGGCGGGGGAATTCACGCGGGCGAGGTTACCGCTCGGGTCGTCACGGCCCCTCGGTACGCTGGGCGCACACGACTGGCGCAGGTGGGTGACCACCAGGGAGTGACTGGATCGTGGATCGATCGCCTGGGTCCACATCGCATGCAAGCGACTGTTCAGGAGTGTCATGTCCGTCGATCAACGTGCGATCAAGCGCGCTCTCGTCTCCGTGTACGACAAGACCGGGCTGGAGGATCTGGCCCGCGGTCTGCACGAGGCCGGTGTGGAACTCGTCTCGACCGGGGGCTCGGCCGCCCTCATCGAGAAGCTCGGTCTGCCGGTCACCAAGGTCGAGGACCTCACCGGCTTCCCCGAATGCCTCGACGGACGCGTGAAGACGCTGCACCCGCGGGTGCACGCCGGCATCCTGGCCGACACGCGCAAGCCCGAGCACGTCACGCAGTTGGGCGAGCTGGGGGTCGAGCCGTTCGACCTGGTGGTCAGCAACCTGTACCCGTTCACCCAGACCGTCGCCTCCGGTGCCTCACCCGACGAGTGCGTCGAGCAGATCGACATCGGCGGCCCCTCGATGGTGCGTGCCGCAGCCAAGAACCACCCGAGCGTCGCGATCGTCACCGACCCGGCGTCGTACGACGCGGTGCTGGAGGCGGTCCGCGCCGGTGGGTTCACGCTCGAGCAGCGCAAGCGTCTGGCAGCGGAGGCCTTCGTGCACACCGCTACCTATGACGTCCATGTGGCGTCCTGGATGGGCAACGTGCTCACCGACACCTCCGACGGCGACGGCTACCCGGCGTGGATCGGTGCTACCTGGACCAAGTCACAGACGCTGCGTTACGGAGAGAACCCTCACCAGTCGGCAGCGTTGTACGACAACGGTTTCCAGCCCGGCGGCCCCGGCCTGGCGCAGGGTGAACTGCTGCACGGCAAACCGATGAGTTTCAACAACTACACCGACGCCGACGCCGCGCACCGGGCCGCGTACGACCAGGGCGACGAACCGACCGTCGCGATCATCAAGCACGCCAACCCGTGCGGGATCGCCGTCGGCTCCGACATCGCGGACGCGCACCGCAAGGCGCACGCGTGCGACCCGGTGTCGGCGTTCGGCGGTGTCATCGCAGCGAACCGGACGGTGACCCGCGAGATGGCCGAGGCGGTCAAGGACATCTTTACCGAGGTCGTCATCGCGCCCGATTTCGAGTCCGAGGCGCTGGAGGTGCTGCAGGGCAAGAAGAACATCCGCCTGCTCAAGGTCGCGCCCCGACGCATGGGCGGCGACATGCGACACATCTTCGGCGGCATGTTGCTGCAGGACGGCGACGCGCTGGACGCCGAGGTCACGGACGAGTCCGGGACAGTGATCGGGGGCGACGAGGTCGACAACTGGCGCCTGGTCGCCGGCAACGCGGTCGACGAGGCGACGCTCGCCGATCTGCGCTTCGCCTGGCGAGCTGTGCGTGCGGTGAAGTCGAACGCGATCCTGCTCGCCAAGGACGGTGCGTCCGTCGGCGTCGGGATGGGCCAGGTCAACCGGGTCGACTCCTCCCACCTCGCGGTCTCACGCGCGGGTGAAGAGCGAGCTCGCGGCGCTGTCGCCTCGTCCGACGCGTTCTTCCCGTTCGCCGACGGACTCCAAGTGCTGATCGACGCCGGTGTGAAAGCCGTTGTCGCACCTGGTGGTTCGGTGCGAGACCAGGAAGTCGTCGACGCCGCCGAGGCAGCCGGCGTGACGATGTACTTCACCGGCACCCGCCATTTCGCGCACTGAGCCTCACGATCATCGAGCAGAAGTCGCGGACGTATCGAGCAGGGTCCGCGACTTCTGCTGTTCGCGAGCGGGTCCGCGGCGGGTGCGACACGGTCCGCCTACTGACCCGCATCGCATGCGGATGAAGTATCGGAACACAATGGATCTCGATGTCCACCAATACTGAAGTCCATTCTCCGCGCGTCCAGTTCCTGGCGCTCGCCGGCGCGTTCTCCTCCGGCGCGATGCTCGCTGTCCAGTCACGCTTGAACGGCGTCGTCAGCGAACACAGCGGACGCCCGCTGATGGCGGCGTTGTGGAGCTTCGGCTCCGGACTCGTCGTGTTGACCATCGCTGCGCTGGTGATTGCGTCGGTGCGGCGAGGCGTCCTGCGGATGATCGAGGCGCTGCGAGCCGGACGGCTGAAGTGGTGGCAGTGCATCGGTGGGTTCTTCGGCGGGCTGTTGGTGGCCGTGCAGGCGTGGTCGGTGCCGATCGTCGGTGTCGCAATCTTCAGCGTGGCCGTTGTCGGCGGGCAGACCTTGAACGGACTGCTCGTCGACCGGCTCGGACTCGGACCGGCGGGAGTGCGTGCGGTGACCGGTGTCCGGTTGCTCGCCGCGATCGTGGCTGTCGTGGGAGTCGTGGTCGCTTCGACCACCGCAGGGGCGGGGGAGTTCTCGCTGTTGCCCGCGGTCGCTGCGTTCCTGGTGGGAGCCGGTATGGCGGTCCAGCAGGCGGTCAACGGACGCGTGTCGGTCGCGAACAAGAGTCCGATGGCGACGACCTGGCAGAACTTCTTCGTCGGCACCGTCACGCTGCTCGTCGTGAGCTTCGTCGTGCTGCTGACGTCCGGGGCACACGATTGGACGCTGTCGAGCGACGTGCCGCCCTGGGCACTGACCGGCGGACTGATCGGGATCGTCTTCATCGCGATCACGTCGTGGGCGGTACGGATCACCGGCGTGTTGATCTTCGGCCTGCTCGCCGTCGCCGGTCAGCTGTTGACGGCCGTCGGTCTTGATCTGATCGATCCTGCGGCCCGAGACCGCATCGGTGCGCAACTGTTGATCGGACTGCTGATCACATTGGTCGCGGCCGTGGGGGCAGGTCTCGCCCGCAATCGCTGAAGGCTGTTGCACCTGCACGAGAGCTTCTTCCGGCAGGCGGGCGCCTCGCCCACCACGGCGACCTCCGATTGTCAGTAGTCGGCGAACCTCGAACCGTGCCACCTGGCAGGATGGGTGACCGTGACCGCAATCGTGATGGACGGCAAGGCAACTTTGCGAGCGATCAAGGACGAACTGCGCACCCGCGTCGCCGTTCTCGCCGAGAAAGGTGTGACTCCCGGTCTCGGCACAGTCCTCGTCGGGGACGACCCCGCGTCGCACTGGTACGTGGGTGCCAAGCACAAGGACTGCGAATCGATCGGCATCCGCGGGTTGCGCCATGACCTTCCCGCGTCGGCCACGCAGGCCGAGGTGGAAGCGGTCATCGACGAACTCAACGCGGACGACGCGTGCGCCGGGTTCCTCGTCCAGCAGCCCACCGGTCTCGACGAATTCGCCCTGTTGTCAAGGGTTTCCCCTGAGAAGGACATCGACGGTCTGCACCCGGTGAACCTCGGCAAGCTGGTGCTCGGCAAGGACGGCCCGCTGCCCTGCACTCCGCTCGGTGCGATCGAACTCCTGCGGCGCTACCAGGTGCCGATCGACGGAGCGAACGTCGTCGTGGTCGGGCGCGGGCTGACCGTGGGCCGCCCGCTTGGCCTGCTGCTGACCCGCCGATCGGAGAACGCGACAACCACGTTGTGCCACACCGGAACTCGTGCCCTTGCGGACCACGTCCGCGAAGCCGACATCGTCATCGCCGCGGCCGGAGTGCCCGACCTCATCACCAAGGACATGGTCAAGCCAGGTGCAGCCGTCATGGACGTCGGCGTGAGCCGCCGCGACGGCAAGATCGCCGGCGACGTGGCGAAGGACGTCGCCGAGGTCGCCGGGTGGATCACCCCCAACCCGGGCGGGGTCGGCCCGATGACCCGCGCGATGTTGCTGAGCAATCTGGTCACGATAGCCGAACAGAAGGTGGCGTGAGGCGTCCGCCGCTCGGTCCGGCCTGGTCTCTGCTGGCCGCCGGCGCCGTGTGCTCCATCGCCGTCCTGGTGCTCGGCGACGTGCGCACGGGCGGTTATCTGCTGGCGGCCACCGCGGCCGGGGGAGCTCTGCTGCGCCTGGCGTTGCCGGAGCGGTTCGCGGGCGGCATCGTCGTGCGTCGCCGAGGCACCGATGTCCTGATGTACGGACTGCTCGCCGTCGCACTCGCGACGGTGTTCTCACTCGTCCGGCTCTGATTCTTCCGGCACGGCGAAGGGCCCCGGAACCTGCACCGGTCCGGGAGCCCCGCGCCAGTGCGTACTGCTACGGCTGTACGAAGACCGGATCTTCTGCTGCGCGGCCTTCGGCGACGGGCTACTTACCGGGTCTTTACGTACTGCCCTCCCTCGGGGTGGGACGACGATGCCCCACGACCGAGTGGTCGTGGGGCTCGCGCGCGAGTGAGACTCAGATGAGGCCGAGCTTCTCCACCGCGGCGCGCTCGTCCTGCAAGCGCTTGGCGGACGCCATGATGCGCTCCTTGCTGAAGTCGTTCAGCTCCAGACCCTGGACGATCTCGTACTCGCCGTTCTTCACGCGGCACGGGAAGGAGGAGATGATGCCTTCCGGCACGTCGTACGAACCGTCGGTCGGGACGGACATCGAGACGATCTGGTCGGTGCCGAGCATCCAGTCGCGCATGTGGTCGATGGTCGCAGAGGCGGCCGATGCGGCGGACGATGCACCGCGCGCCTTGATGATCGCGCCACCGCGGGTGGCGACGGTCGGGATGTACTCGTCCTTGATCCAGGCCTCGTCGACCAGGTCGGCCGCGACCTTGCCGCCGACCTTGGTGTTGTAAAGGTCCGGGTACATCGAGTCGTCGTGGTTGCCCCAGATCGCGAGGTCCTTGATCTCGTCGACCGCAACCTCGAGCTTTTTGGCGAGCATCGCCTTCGCACGGTTGTGGTCGAGACGGGTGAGCGCGTTGAACCGCTCGGCCGGGATGTCGGGGGCGTTCTCCTTGGCGATGAGCGCGTTGGTGTTCGCCGGATTACCGGTGACCAGGATCTTGACGTCGTCGGCGGCGACCTTGTTCAGCGCGGCGCCCTGGCCGGTGAAGATCTTGCCGTTGGCCGACAGCAGGTCGGAGCGGTCCATACCCTCCTTGCGCGGCATGGCGCCGACCAGCAGGGCCGCGTTGGCGCCGTCGAACATCTTCTCGGCGTCGTCGCCGATCTCGACGGAGTGCAGCAGCGGGAACGCGCAGTCGTCCAGTTCCATGACGACGCCCTCGAGCGCCTTCAGCGCAGGGGTGACTTCGAGCAACTGCAACTGGACCGGGGTGTCCGGGCCGAGCAGGGCTCCGCTGGCGATGCGGAAAAGAAGGCTGTAACCGATCTGGCCGGCGGCGCCGGTGACGGCTACCTTGACAGGCTGGGTGCTCACGTAAATCCCCTCAGGACGTCTACGGGTGGGTACGGGTCGAAAGTATCAGCGGTCGGTGCGTGACGCCCCGGCAGCCATGAGATATGGGAATTGTGTGACCAGTGCGGCGAAGGCGGCATACTGTCCGAGGAATTCCACCTGATCGAAGGGACCTCCCGTGCGCCGAAGCCTGTGGCCGTTCGCCCTCGGGCTGCTGCTGATCCTCGACGTCGCACTCGTCGCCTGGGCGATGCGTCCGGGGGAGCGGACGGCGAGCGAGGACCCGTCGCCGTCGACGTCCACGTCGGTGACCTCGTCGACGACGAGTTCGAAAGCGCTGGCGGCGCAAGCCGATCGGGTCATCGTGGTGCCCATGAGCGCAGAGTCCGCGTGGCGAGTGGTGACCGGTTCGAACTGCGAGGGCTCGGTGGTGATCACTCGTAGCCAGAACGCCGGGGCGAACTGGGCGAACGGCCCTCGGGTGCCCCTGCGCTCTGTCTCGTCGGCCGCCATCAACGAAGCGGGCAACCCCGTGCTGACCGGGCTGGACGCCTCCTGCAAGCCGGCGACGGTCGAACTCACCGAGCGTGAGGCGAGGGTCACCAAGACTGCTTCGGCCTGGGCCGTCGAGCCCACGGCGATGACGACTCTGCTGCGCGAGGGCAAGGCGACCGCGAAGGCGTGCGCCACCGGGCGTATCCACGACCTGGCGACCGACTCGAACGACCGCGCGAACGTGTTGTGCGACGGCGGCGTGGTGCGCCGCACCACCGACGCCGGTGCCACCTGGTCGACGGTCGGCAGGGTGAAGAACTCCACCGGCATCTCGACCGCTGGCTCGGGGCAGGGCTACCGGGTCTACGTCGCCAGCAGCCAGAACTGCGGCATCCGGGTGGCCGCGCTCGCCGACGAGGCGAACGGCTCCGCCAGCGGATGCGTCGAAGGCACCACCGGCGTCAAGTCGGCCGACATCGCGATCTGGGGTCGCACCATCTGGGCGGCCGACCAGACCAAGGCGTGGGTCGTGCCGATGTCCAATCCCGTTGCGGAGCAGTCGTCCACAACCACGCAGAGCTCGACCCAGGAGTCCGCGAGCTCGACCGAGGCCGCGGCAAGCAACTCCGCGGCGGAGCCGAGCTCGACCTCCAACCCGTACGTTGCGCCGAGCACCAGCCAGCAGTCGACACCGAGCTCGACCCAGCAGTGGACACCGAGCTCGACCAGGCAATGGACTCCCACCTCGAGCCGTCAGTGGACGTCGAGCTCGACCACTGAGCAGGAGTCGGCCTCGACTGATCCGGGTGCGGGCTTGACCACGACCGCGGCACCACCCGTGGGTGTGGAGAGTGCCCGTTAGTTCGTCGACCGCGAGACGCATCTCCATGGTTGTGTGATAATTGGGTCGTACCTGCCGCCTGGCCGATTCGGGAGTGCGCGACTGCGCACGATGTAGCGGGCACGACCTAGTGGGGAAAGTATGACTTCGGAAAACAGTGTGAACCGTCGGACGGTGGCCAAGGGGATGGCTTGGGCTGCGCCAGTAGTGGCGCTCGCAAGCGCCGCGCCCCCCGCAGCGGCCTCACTCCGGAAGGATCCCGGAATCAATGGCTGGGTGCTGAATTCGCCCACGTCTCGAGGTAACTGCAACTACACCCTCGAGGTGAACTCAACGCTCAGCGGCAACGGGCCAGATGGTGCTCCCTACGGCCTATACCTGTACGACGTGCAGTCGACGGCTGTGATCTCGAACGCGGTCCTCACATATTGGATCATCGGCAACCAGACCGCTACCTGGGCAACGAACAGCGGGCACTCGACGTGTTGGTCCAGCCCGGTCCGCGGCACTCCGACGATAAAGGCGGACGGCTTCGTGTACACGCCCTATGTTTTTACCTACACGTGCTCGATCGACCCGGCGAGTGTCAGCGCCGACGGCAGACTCCGCCTGGGTGGTTTCCACGTGACGGCAACCTTCACCCAACCGAGCGACCGCTGTAACAACGTCACCTATTGGACGCAACGGTCAATCACGATCGACCAGGATGGCGTTGGGTCGCAGCCTGCTGTGGACCTGACCTTCGAGCGACGCAATGGAACGCTGGGTCCTTACACCGGCAACCGCGCGCCGCAGGCGCGGAGTGCGTCGGGCAGCGACGGCGTGAGCACGGCAGACACTGCCGTCAGCGTCGCTGCCTCCTAACCGACGTGTACAACGACAACGGCACTCCAAGGCGCTTGGAGTGCCGTTGTCGTTGCGTACCTGACCGGCCGGTAGCGGCCGGGTTGTTCGCTAGCTGCCGGTCGGGGATAGCCTGTTGCGAGCGAACAACGCCGTACCCCCACCGATTCAGGAGCCAGCAACCGCATGGAGAAGATCAAGGTCAAGAACCCCATCGTCGAACTCGACGGTGACGAGATGACGCGCATCATCTGGGCCTTCATCAAGGACCGCCTGATCCACCCGTACCTCGACATCGATCTGAAGTACTACGACCTGGGTATGGAGTCGCGCGACGCGACCGACGACCAGATCACCGTCGACGCAGCGAACGCGATCAAGCAGTACGGCGTCGGCGTCAAGTGCGCGACGATCACCCCGGACGAGGCCCGCGTCGAGGAGTTCGGCCTCAAGGAGATGTGGAAGAGCCCCAACGGCACGATCCGCAACATCCTCGGCGGCGTGATCTTCCGCGAGCCGATCATCATCAGCAACATCCCGCGTCTGGTGCCGGGCTGGACCAAGCCGATCATCATCGGCCGTCACGCGCACGGTGACCAGTACAAGGCGCAGAACTTCAAGGTGCCCGGCAAGGGCAAGGTGACGATCACCTACACCCCGGCCGACGGCAGCGAGCCGATGGAGCTCGAGGTCGCCGAGTTCGGTGAGGACGGCGGCGTCGCGATGGGTATGTACAACTACAACAAATCCATCGAGGACTTCGCCCGCGCGTCGTTCAACTACGGCCTGCAGCGCGAGGTGCCGGTCTACCTGTCGACCAAGAACACCATCCTCAAGGCGTACGACGGCGCGTTCAAGGACATCTTCCAGCGCATCTTCGACACCGAGTTCAAGGAGAAGTTCGACGAGCTCGGCCTCACCTACGAGCACCGACTGATCGATGACATGGTCGCGGCAGCGCTGAAGTGGGAGGGCGGTTACGTCTGGGCGTGCAAGAACTACGACGGCGACGTGCAGTCCGACATCGTGGCCCAGGGCTTCGGTTCGCTGGGCCTGATGACCTCGGTGCTCATGACCCCTGACGGCAAGACGGTGGAAGCCGAGGCCGCGCACGGCACGGTCACCCGCCACTACCGTCAGCACCAGCAGGGAAAGGCGACCTCGACCAACCCGATCGCGTCGATTTTCGCCTGGACGCGTGGCATCGCCAAGCGCGGGGAACTCGACGAGACCCCGGAGGTCACCAAATTCGCCGAGACGCTTGAGCGCGTCTGCGTCGAGACGGTCGAGGAAGGCAAGATGACCAAGGACCTCGCGCTGCTCGTCGGAAAGGACCAGGCGTTCCTCACCACCGAGGAGTTCCTCGCCGCGATCGACGAAAACCTGCAGAAGGCGATGAGCGCCGCCTGATTTCGCTGACACAGGTAAGCGGCCCCGACCTGTCGGTGGGGCCGCTTACCTGCTGTGGCGCGTCTCTCGCTGCGCCGACTCACCTAACGTGGCGGCAGGCAGCCGCCGCTGGCGTTAGTTCCGCAGTTGGGCGGAGCATCGATGTCGCTGCTCCATTGAGCGCCGCTTCCGTTGGCAGCGAAGCTGTACTGAAAGCGGATCTTCGATGCGCTGCTCTCACTGTTGAAGAGGAGGTATCCAGTACTGCAGGCACTGCCGGTTCCGATGTCGAGAACCAGCGGGAAACTGGCCCCACTCGGTATCAGCTTCTTCTTAGCGTTGTTCGTCACGTCCCAGATATAAAGTTTGGTCGCGCCGCCCGGACCAGTACACCCGTTCACGGTCGCGCAGATCTGCAGGTAATACCCCCACGACTGGTCGGTCGACTGCCCAGGGCACTTACAACTGTTGCCACCGAAACTGAAGGTCGGCACACACGGCACCGACGCGGCGGCATTGGGCGCAGCTGACACGAGCGCGACGGCGGGCACTGCCCACGCTGCGCCTTTCGCTACATTGCGCCGAGTGACGGTGCCGTCGGTCTTGCTTCTACTCATGATTCCCACCTTCAGAGTCGACGTTGGTCGTCCCGAGTCGGATCGGTGGACCCCCCCGGGGACTTCGACTATCCGAGCCCGATAGTAGACCCCTGGTAGGGACTAGGCAACGGAACAGCACGAAGTGGGCAGAACGGAGACCAGACGCGTCGCTGTCCACCGGGGTTAGGCTGCATCCGATGACGATGCAGAGTGGGACCGGTGTGCAGCGGGTGGAGGCGCCTTCCGGCGTCCGTGTGGTCCTCGGCAGAGCGGCGGTGCAGCTCATCGCAGATGATGCCGGCGCTCACTTGCTGCACATCAAAGGCGAGGCTGTCGATTCTCGCCTCAGCCCGAGACAAGCACCTGGCTCAGACGTCGATGCGTTGGTCCGCCCGGCCCACGTCAGCCGGCTCGACACGGCGCTACGTGCCCGTGGCTGGCGGATCCACAGCACCTTCGCGAATGGGTCGCCGTTCGAGCATGCACAGACGTACTTGCACGACTTGTGGGGTTACTTCGATCTACATCGCTGGTTTCCCGGCATCAACCTCCCCGCCGACGAAGCGTTCGAGCTGCTGTGGAAGGAACGACAACCCCGCCAGCTCGCGGGGGCGACCGGTTCTGTTCCATCCTTGCCGATGCAGGCCACGATTCTGATCCTGAATGCCGCCAGGTCGGGCGTCGGCGACCCCGTCCAGCGCTGGATCGTAGAGCCGGGCATCGATCCCGCGGTGATCGAGCGCTGTGTTGGGCAACTTCAGGCTCAGGTGGCCTTCGCGGCAGCGACGGGACATCTCGCTGATTTCAGCAGGGAGCCTGACTACACCCTCTGGAGCGCGGTGACGCAGGACGGGAGCCGCACTGCCGAATGGTTGGGACGGTACCGTGCAGCGCACTCGTGGCGGCAGCGGATTCGGATCATCGCACGTGCGCCGCGCGTCAATTTCGATGATTTGTCTCATCGGTTGGGACGGCAGCCGACACGGTCGGAGATTGTTGCGGAGACGATCCGGCGCGCATCGAAAGCAGGGCAGGAGAGTTGGACATGGTGGCGCGGGCGGTCACGACGTGGCTGACCTTGTGATTGGTGAACGTGTCGGCTGGGTATGCACCGACGACACTTTTTACGTTGCGAAGCTGCCGGACGGCCCGTTGATGGTGATGAACGAGACTGCGGCGGCGATTTGGGGGGCATGTCAGGCAGGGACGTCGCGCGAAGGTCTGATCCGCGACCTGGCGGCTCACTACGACATGCCACCGAGTGAACTCGCGCCTGAGGTCGACCGATTCGTCGTGGAACTGCTTGCAGTGGGGATCCTGCGAGAGCGGTGATGTCGCGCTGGAGCCTGAACGCGAGGGCAGTGACCGTTTCTGACCGGCTCCATCGTCTCCGCCCTTACGCCCAGCCCGTGGCGGCGGAGATAACACTCGCCATCTGGCGTGCTCGGTCGTCCCACGACGGCACCGGCCGGTCGGCCCGATCGGGGAACCGCCACTGGGCGGGCACCGCTTCGGCAACAGCATCTGCGAATGCTTCGCCGTCGGCGATCGTCACGCGATCGTCACGCGCATCCCGGAAGCCGGCGACGTTTGTGCTCACCACCGGTCGACCGACCGCCGCGTATTCGTAGACCTTGATCGGGTCGAGACTGTCGGTAAATGCGTTGACCAGGTGTGGCACGACGAGCACGTCAGCGTGCTGGAGATAGGCGGGCACATCCATCACCGGTTTTTGCCCTAGGAGCACCACTCCTGCCCTCTCGAGGCGGGTGCGGTCGTCGGGCGTAACAAGGTTCGGTCCCACGAGGGTGAGCGTCGCACGGCCGGCGAGACGCTCTGCTGTCCTGATGGCCAGGGACACATCGATGCGGTCGGTGTGCAGCGTCCCGACGTATACGGCGTTGGCGCCGACCGGGAGATCATGTGGGCGCGGTGCGGGTCGGCGGTAGGTCTCCGGATCAACGGCGTTCGGGATGAGGGTGGTGCGACCGGCGCGTTGCTTGGTGCGTTCGAGCGCGGGCGAGCACACGACGATCTGCGCGCACCGGTCGAGCAGCAGTGACTCGTGCTGATGCAATCGCGCCAACTCCGCAGCGGTGCGATCCGCTTGCAGCCAGTCATCGGTGATGTCGTAGATCGCCGGCCAACCCGTCGCGTCGAGCACGTCTGCGCCCCGTGGGTCGTTCACCCACAGCAGGGGACGTTCGAAACCGATGCGCCTCGCCGTCTGCGCGATGTGGCGGGCCCACCGCAGATCCTGTCCGCGATCGATTTTGCGGGGGAGGAGCTTGGTGGGCTCGAGCAGGAGGATTCTGGTGCCGTTCTCGCCCGGCAGGCTCGGGCCGGGACGCAGGCCACGCCCAGGTCGTGCACGTCGACCCGAGCGAGCGGCGTGGAGCGGGTCGACGCTCGGCTCGACCCAGAGCACGCGCAGCGCGGGGTCGGTGAGCAGCAGTCGGTGCACGAGATGTTGGTTGCGGCGCCAGACCTCGTCCCAGGCCTCCAACGAGATCACCACGAGGTCGTGTGCGGTCACAGCACGCTCCGGTAGACGGCGTCGGTGGCCTCGGCCTGGGCTTCGAGGGTGAATCGCTCGCGTTGGATCGCGCGGAGGGCCGCGCCGTAGGCAACGCGTCGACTCTCGGCGGCGGCGAGCTCGCGCAGCAGCTGGGCGGCAGCGTCGACGTCACCCGCCGGGAACATCGCTGCATCCGAGGCGGATCCGACGGTCTCCAGGTGGCCGCCGGACGCCGATGCGACCACCGGCAGGCCACCGGCCATCGCTTCCAGGACGGTCAGGCCCAGCGCCTCGGAGGCGGTGGGCGCTACGAGGATCGAGGCCGCATCCATCCGGTCGGGCACGTCGGAGCGGTGCCCGAGGAAGGTTGTGGCTCCGGCGATACCGAGCCGAACAGCGTTGTCCTGCAGGTCGTTACGCAAGGCGCCGTCGCCCACCAACTCCAGCCGCCAGCCTTCGGCGGCAAGGCCCGAGCGCGAGAACGCGCTCAACGTGAGGTCGGTGAGCTTCTCCGGCTCCAACCGCTGCACGACCAGCACGGTGCGTTCGCGTGGCACGTCGGAGTGCGGTCGCACCGGCACGCCGGAGTGGACGACGGTGGACGGCCCATCGATGTGCGCTGCAACGAAGTCGCTCACCGCGATCTGTGCGGCCAAGCGGCGTGTACCGAGGCGCAGGATCGGTCGGAGCGCCGGCCGGCGGCCACGATGCGCAGCGAAGTGCCGGGTGGCGACGATCGGTGCCGCGCCGGGGGCGAGCCCGGCAATCACTGCCGCCGTCTCCGCAGCCGTCATGTGCGCATTGATCACGTCGGGGCCCCAACTGCGCAGCCGTGCCAACGCGTGGACGACGTCGAGGGTGGTCGTCGCCGGGGTGAACCGTGCGCCGGCCTCGGCCAATGGGGCCTGCATCCGCGAGGCATCGCCACCGATGACCGTCACCTCGTCACCGCGCTGCCGCTGGGTGATGGCCAAACTGAGCACATGGCGTTCGACTCCGGCGAAGTTGCCCGACCGGATCGCGTGGACCACCCTCACCGCGGACTGGCTCCGGCCACCTCGACGCGGTGGCTGCCACCGGCGCCGCGCATAGTCCGGATGTCTGCGCCCGCGCCGGTGGGGTCGAGTTCGGCGGCTCGGCCACCGAGACAGATGCCGATGATGACGAACGGCAGAGACGCTGTCACGGCCACCCAGAAGATGTCGAGTTGCCCCTGCACCATGCGATCGACCAGCACGCCGAAGGCGATCATTCCATAGACCGAGCGGTCGCGCGAGGTGACTACGACGCTGCCGATGGCCCAGATCACGAAGCCGAGCACGCCGACGAGGCCGGCCGACGAGCCGACCTCGAGCAATGCATTGGGTGGTTGGAAGCGGTGGGTGAACCGGTTGGTGTACCACCAGCGCAGGCCGACCCCGACGAGAGGTTGGTGCGCCCAGACGTCCATCGTGTCGGCGAACCAGGTGACTCGTTGGTTGGCCGAGTTGAACTGCGCGGCATCGGAAGTCGTGCTGAGTTGTTCCTGCACGGTGAGTGTGGTGAAGCCGAGGGCAGGAACTGCCGCGAACGTCAGCACGCGGCGCGGGTGCTTCACGCCCCGGCGCACGGCGACGACCGCCATGGCAACAGCGAGACCGACGATCGCCTGGCGCGACTGGCTCATCCCGAGCGCCACCAGCAGCAGGCCGAGCACCACGGGGGTTAGCCGACCGAGCTTCATCTGGGGTGGCCGAAGCCAGGCGACGATGGCGCAGACGCTCATGAGCGGTCCGATGAAGTTCTTGTGCATCGGCATCGGCGACGTCACGTACACCGCAGAGAAGTCGCCTCCGGCGTACTGCCGCAGACCGGTGACGATCGTGATCACCGCGAGCACGCTCGCGCCCGCGAGCAGGATGCTGAGGCCGAGCCCGGCGTAGCCGCGCCTCCCGATGGTCCAGCCGATGACCAACGCCCCGCTGATCAGCAACCACTCATGTGCCCACTCGAAGTAGTTCGCGCGGTAGGGGTTCTGGATGAGGGTGAACAGTAGGCACGCCTGGTAGGTCGCCGACAGCCACAGCAGGGTGCGGAGGGCGGGGGAGAACGGACGGGGCGCGAGGAGCACCGCCGGCCAGAAGGCGGCGAAGAGGGCGAGGTCGGACACCGACAGGTCAATGCCACCGAGGCCTGCGCGCGTGCTGACCAGGTAGAGCGGGAGGAACGCGATCGGCACCAGCGCCGACTCGGTGAGGCTGAGCGCGAACAACAACACGATCACCGCCCCGATCACCACCAAGGTCGGCCGGTGCGTAATCTGTTGGCCGGCTCCGAGCAGTAGTGCCAGGGCGACGACTGCCACCAACGCGACGCCGCCCCAATGCAGCAGCCGTCGCACGGTGCTGTGTGCGGCCACGCGTCCCCCTCCTGCTCTCGCCCTGGGTCCTATGTGCGCCTGCCCTGATCAGGTCGTCGACTCGTACTGGTCAGAGGTTCGCACAAGTGCGGCACGCACCGCCAACGGCCCCTGCAGGTAATGACGGGCCCGGGCCCGAGCCTGCGCGCCGCGGTCGCCGCTCAAGACCACACTGCGTGCGGCCGCGCCGGCGATCTGTGCCCAGCGGGCAACCTGCCAACCGGCCGCCCCGAAGTGCTTGCGGTGGTAGATCTCCTGCGAGGCGTGGAAATGCGCCTCGCGGACATCGGAGTTGCTGCTCGTCGCAGCGCCTATGTGCAGGGCGTCGACTTCGGGCACCAGCGCGTGCCGCCAGCCGAGGCGCACGGCGCGAGACGCCCAGTCGGTCTCCTCGGCGTAGAGAAAGAACCGCTCGTCGAAACCGCCCACCTGGGCCAGCGCCTCGGCGCGCAGCAGCATGATCGCCCCGATGACGTACGTGTTCTGTGGGCCGAGGCGGCCGAGACCGACCGCTTCGAGCACCGACCGGCCCGGCGAGGGGAGCGGCCAAGCGACCCGTGACGGACTTCCGTCGGCATCGTGTTGAGCGGGCGCGACGCTCGCGAGGTCCGGGTCGGCCAGGAGGTGGGTATGCAGGATGTGCACCTCGGCGGGGGAGATCACGGCGTCGGGGTTGAGCAGCAGGACGTCGGCGCCCGCCACGTCGGGCCGCCCGAGCGCGACGTTGACTCCCGCGCCGAACCCGCCGTTGCGGTCGGGGTCGACGTAGGCGGCCCCGTGGCGGGCGGCGACCTCGGCGATGTCGGTCCGTGAACTGTTGTCGACCACCGTGATGTCGAAGCCGACGAGGGGCGCGAGCGCGCGGTCGACGAGGTCGGGGGAGCCGTAGGCGACCAGCACGACGTGCACTCGGCGCTCCCCGGTCGCCAATGGCTCGTGCAGCATCCGGCGGTACATCTCCACCTGGTCGGCAGCGATCTGCCGCCAGTCGTAGTGCACGCCCCGTGCGGTCGCGGCCGCCGAGAGACGACCGTGCTCCGGCTCGGTGCCGGCCCGCACCAGCGCCTCGGCCAGCGCGTGGGGGTCGGCTTCGGGCACCAGCAGGCCGCCGTCGCCGACCACATCGGGTAGGGCACCGCTGGCGGAAGCGACCACTGGGGTGCCGCAGGCCATCGCCTCGACGGCGACGCGGCCGAACTGCTCGATCCAACTCGGCGTGGTCAACGACGGCACGGCCAGTACGTCGATTTCGCGGTAGAAGTCGGCGAGCGCCGCACCGGAAAGCGACCCGCGCCAGGTGATCCGCGGCTCGATCCCCAGTTCTGCGGCCTGTGTTCGAAGCCGTGCCTCGGACGGACCCGCGCCGGCGAGTTGGAGATGCAGCCGCGGTTCGAGGGCGAGCGCCTCGAGTAACACGCCCACTCCCTTGTGCGATTCGAAGCGTCCGGCGTAGCCGACGCAAATCTCACCCGTTGTCGGTCGGTGGTCGGGACGGGGTGTGAATTGGGAGGTGTCGATGCCGAGGCCGAGCAGCGTCGACCGGCCGGGGAATCCTTTCCGCTCCACGATGCGCCCGGCCTCGGCGTTGCAGACCTGCACGGCCGCTGCGTGCCGCAAGGCCCAGCGTTCGAGCCAACGGAACGGCACGGGGTAGCGCTTGTCGAGGTTCTGCGCGGAGTAGAGCACGTACGGCGCCGGTTGGCGGGCCAGCCGCCGTAGCAGCAGCACCTCGGCAGTCGCCAGCGCGAACGGTTCCTCGTGGATGTCGATGACGTCGAGCGGCCGGCGCAGCTCCCGCCAAACGGGCCGCGGGTCGTAGACGAAGAGGGCAGGGTGCTTACCCCGAGTGGCCACCCCGGTCACCTGCTCGCCTGGATGGGGAGTGAGCGTGACGTTGCGCCCGCCTTCGTCCCACACCTTCGCCGACAGCAGCCGGAGGTCGATGTCATGCGCGCGGATCAACCGATCGCGGGCCCGCCAGGCGGTGACGACCGCGCTGTGCGAGAGGCGTAGGACACGCACGTTACACTCCTGCAGAATTGGGGTAAGGACAGTTGGGGGCGTCCACTGGCGCAGCATCATCGCTGACGACGACGTGTCCACCGGACAGATGGATTCAATCGTGACCTTGCGTGAGTTTCTGAGGGTAATGCGCCGCAGATGGCGCATCATCGCCCTGTGCACCCTCGTCGTCGTCGCGGTCGCGGCTCTCGTCACCATGCAACAGCCCCGCTCCTACACTGCGCGATCGAGTTTTTACCTCCAGACGACTGCCCAGAGTTCAAACGCGAACAATGGCATCGCAGTCATCACTGCACAAGATCTCAACACCTATGTTGCGGTCCTCGGATCGCCCCCGGTCATCGAGCCCCTTCGCCGCCGCCTCGGGCTGCCGGCCGGGTACCCGATCAATGTCTCGGCGACAGTCAATCCAAGCGCTTCCATCCTGAACGTCACTGCCGTCGATTCCGATCCTCGTCGGGCGGCCGCCATCGCGAATGCAACGGGACCCCAGCTCGCCGAGGCCGCAGCCACCTTCTCGCCCTTGCTGAAGTCGTCCGGCCAGGCTGTCGCCGCGACCACGATTTCGCCGGCCGGCGTGCCTGCGTCACCGACGTCGCCGAACGTCACACGCAACATCGAGCTTGCCGCGCTTGCAGGCCTGCTGCTCGGCGTCGCTTTCGCCCTCATGCGCAATGTGTTCGACACGAAGGTTCGAGGCGAGGGTGACCTGCAGACGGTGTCGGACAGCCCGCTTCTGGCGGCTCTCCCGGCAGACAATATGCAGAAGGTGATCTCGTCCTGGAACTCGCGCGCAGCGGAGCGCCACGGCTACCTGGAGGCCGTGCGTCGACTGCGCACGAGTCTCATGTTCGTCGACGTCACGACCACCGGGAACGCCTTTCTGATCACGTCTGCCGTGCCGGGTGAAGGGAAGACTTCGACGGCGATCAACTTGGCCCGAGCCGTGGCGGAGACCGGCTCTCGCACGCTGCTTGTGGACGCCGACCTCCGGAGGCCGACCGTGGCGAGCACGCTCGGCTTGGAAGGCGCGGCCGGGTTGACGACTGTGCTGCTCGGCCGGGCCGACCTCAACGACGTGATTCAGCCCTACGGCGACACCAACCTCCACATCCTCGCCGCCGGGCAGGTGCCGCCGAACCCGAGCGAACTTCTCGGTTCCCAACGGATGACCGAGGTCTTCGAGAAGCTCGGAGCAGACTTCGACTATGTCCTGGTGGACAGCCCTCCCGTGCTCCCGGTGGTTGACGCGGTGCTGCTCGACAAACTGACCGCCGGACTTGTGATGGTCGTGGCTGCAGATCGAACGCGAAAGCGGGATCTCGCACAGGCGGTGAAGGTGCTGCAGACCGCCGGTGTCGAGATCGACGGTTTTGCGATGAACATGGTGAGCGCGAAGTCGGAGTCGTACTACGGCACTTATACCTATGAGTCGGAATCGTCGACGCGTTCGGGGACCAAGCGTGAAAGCCACGCGAAGGGTGGCCGGCGGCGGGCACTCGCGCGCCGGTGACCGAGCGACGGCGCCACTGCCGGCGGTCCATGGTCGCGGGGGCGGCCCTGTTCGCACTGTTTACCGTGTCATACCTCGTGGCTGTCCGATCGGCCCAGGGCCAACGCCTGGACTCCGCGACAAACAGCTTCCTGCACAATCACATTCGACCGCCGATCGACACCGTGCTTGGTGAGATGGCCCGCGACGTCGGGCCTGTCCTCGGTCTTGTCGTCGTCGCTCCGCTCGCGCTCGTCGCTGCCGCGCGACGCCGGTGGAGGGCACTCGTCGCAACGACGATAGTCGCGGTGGCACCTGTGATCGCTTGGCTTCTGCGTCGCAGCGGTCCGGATCGTCCCGACTTCGGCGTCTCGCTCCCGAGCAACAACACCTATCCGTCGACCCACGCCGCGCTCATTGCATCGGCTTGTGTCGCAGCCGTGTTCCTCTGGCCGTCGCGCCCTCCGCAGGTCGTCCTCGTGGTCGCCGCGGGAGTTGCTGGGCTGGGGGCGCTCGGCAACGTCGTGAGTTATGCCCATCTGCCTAGCGACGTGCTCGGCAGCTTGTTGCTCGTTGCGGGCACGACGGCGATCGCAATGGCCATCAGCGGCTGGCGACGCCCGGTGATCGTTGACTCCGCCAACGCGCTTCATGAGACTCCGAGTTCTGTCGGCGGCGAGGAGGACGGTGAGCGCGGCAGCGACGCTCGAAGATGGAGCACCGAAGATGAGCGCTGAAAGCGGCCCGGGGCCGGATCAAATGGCCAGCGCTGGGGCTGCCGGACAACTGGGGCCCCGGGCACTGCAGGACCGGGCGATCCGCGGTGCGAGTTGGACCATGCTCCACACGATCACTGCTGTTCCCATGGGCTTCGTCGTCAATCTGATCCTGGCACGGGCGCTGGGAGTCGTTCATTACGGACGACTCGCGTTCCTGATGACGTTGATGGACGTCGTGGGCGGGATCATCGCAGTGGGGGTGACGACTGGAACGATCCAGTTCGGCGCCAAGCGGCACGCACTAGGGCGCCACGACGACGTTCGACGGCTCCTGTCCAAGGCACAAGGCTTCCGACTGTTCATCGCGGCACCCCTGCTGACGCTCGTGGTTTTGCTCGTGGCCGATGTACCTCTGCCGATGCTTCTGCTTGCGCTTGTGTTCGGTGTCTGGTGCCCTGCGCTTCTTGACGGCGCGACGACATGTCTTGCGATCGAGAACAAGACAGCCGCCGGCGCCCAGAACGCGATGGTTGTGAACATATTGGTTCAGGCGGCGACGTTACTTTCACTCTGGTTGGTAGGCACGGCAGACGCTGTCTGGGCTGCTCGTCTGGCCGCTGGCGGGCTCGGGGTTGGCCTCGCCCTCGTTGTTGTTGATCCCGGCTATCGGCGCGCGGTGCTCCACCCACAGATTCCGGTGGGCATGCCGGCGGGTTTCTGGAGATTCGCAGTGCCAACGGCGATCGGAGGGCTCGTTGCCACGCTGGTCCTGTCGCGCACCGAAGTGTTCTTCCTCGCCTGGCTCGGGGACGCGGCGGCGGTCGGTACTTTCGCTTTGGCCTACGGCCTGGCGTCGCACATCTTCGCCCCAGCGCAGGCATTGGTCGGACCGTTGATGCCCGCGATCTCCGGACTTCGGGAGATTCAAGCATCGGCGGTGGAGGCGGCATTCCGGCGGACGATCCGTGCTTCAGCGCTGATCGTTTCGTTGTTGTTGGTCGCAGGTGTTCCGTTCTTCGCACTGCTCATGCCAGCGCTCTACGGAGACGCCTACTCGCAGAGCGAACCGATGTTCGTCGCCCTTGCGATCTCTGCCGGGTTGCTCGTCGCAAGTGGTCCGGTCTCAGCGTTCGTCATGGGGCGCCTGGCCGCCGGCACGATTCTCAGGGTCAACTTGCTGGCGCTGATCGTCGATGTGGGTGTCGCATTCGCACTCATTCCATCGCTCGGCGGATGGGGAGCAGTGATCGCCAATGTGAGTGGGGCGCTGGTCCAACTGGTCCTGCTCGTCGGCAGCGAACTGCGCGCGATGCAGATGCCTTGGTCCGAAATGGTCAAGCAGACGGGGAGCCTGACATTCGCAGTCACGGTCGCAGTTGCGACATGGGCCCTGATCGAGCCGATCCAGCTGGGTCGGTGGGTCGCAGCATTCTGTGCGATCCCCGTCGGGTGTGCAGTCTTCCTTCTGATGCTTCGGACCACTCGGGCCGGCCTGGCACAGGAAGACGCCGTCGCCATCCAGCGTGCTATGCCACGTCGCCTCCACCGCTCCGCCGGGGCAGTGCTCCGGCTCTTGACTGTGCAGGGTTGAGGTAATGGATCATGTGGTTGTGGTTCTCTCCTACTTCGGTAGGGAAGACACGTTGCGTTGTCTCGACTCGATCGTACTGAGCGAGCCCACGATTCACCCGCTGGTGATCGACAACGGATCCTTCGACGGTGTCATCGATGCGTCCCGCCTGCGATTCGGTGACCGCATCTCAACGCTCCAATTGGGAACGAACGGGGGCTTCACGGGAGGCATGAACGCGGGGCTCCGTTGGGCGCTGGAGCGGAGTGCCCGGACGGTGACTGTGCTCAACAACGACACCATGGTTCTGCCCGGCGCCCTTGAGCAACTGGAACTGACAGCTGCAGGAGGGGCCGCGGTTGCGCCGGAGGTCCGGTATCTCAGCAAGCCCGGCCGCGTGTGGTTCGGTGGTGGCGTCGTCGACCCGTCCACAGGGCTTGCGCGCCATCTGGGCGAGGGCGAATTGTCGCCGACCGACGACGGCGTTCGTGAGTCCGAGGTGCTCACCGGCTGCTGCATCACGGCCACGGCGGCGGTGTGGCGGCGCGTCGGGCTGTTCGACGAGCGGTTCTTCCTCAACTTCGAGGACTCCGACTGGAGTGTTCGGGCTGCGCGGCTTGGAGTTCCGCTGCTGGTCGACACACGGGCGGTGATCCACCACACCGTTTCCGCTTCATTCGCAGGAGAATTCAGCTACCTCGGATTGTACTTCTACGCGCGCAACGGTCTGACGTTTGTGCATGAGCGCACGAATGCGGGAGTGCTCGGCGAGACCCGCTTCCTACGAAGACAACTGCTTCCGCACCTCAAGCCGCGCCCAGGCCGGGGCACCCGGGCCGTCGTACGAAACGGGCTTGTGCTGGGCTACGCCCTCCGCGACGCGGTCACCGGCCGGTTCGGTGCGGCGCCTGCTCGGCTCCAACGAGCCGCAAAGCACTGGGCCGAGCAGGACCCACAGTCGTATGCAGCGGGCGGCAGTGCGGAAAGCGACCTCCGCGCCGTTGGATCCGACTGCGAGGGTGATTGAGCGACAGGGCAGGATGGAGACGTGATCGAGTTCGGCGATTAATGAGCAATGGGGGATTGGCATGACAGGTGCGGGGCCGTCGGTGGCGTTTGTGCGAGGTAGCGCGCTGAACCCGTTCGAGACGCAGGTATTCGCCGGCCTGGACGGCTTCGAGGTCCGAGCCATCGGAGAGTCGCCCGCAAACTATGAGGTCGACCTGGTTCCCGTGCCAGTCACACTGCTGGCGCCGCACGTGAACGGGCGAGCGGTGCGAGTTGCGCGCCGCGCCGGGTTGCCCCTGCCCCCACCCCTGAAGAAGGCCGGCATGCTGCGCGGACTGCGCGAAGCAATCGGGTCGGCCGACATCGTCCACGCTGCGGAGACGTTCATCCCGTTCACTGACCAGTGCGTCGAAATTGCCCGCAGCATCGGCGCTCGGCTTGTGTTGACCTGTTGGGAGAACATTCCGTTCCTGTACGACGATGACCCGGTCATGACGCAGCGCAAACAGCGTGTCCGCGACGCAGCCGCCGTCTTCGTAGCGGTGACGGAACCGGCGCGGGACACGCTGATTGCCGAGGGAGTGGAAGAAGACCGGATCCGAGTCGTTCCTGCGGCCCTGAACACGGATCGATTCGAGTCCGGTCACGACCGCTCGTTCCTTGCGGCGCGGGCCGGCATCCCTGCCGACGCGCCGATCGTGCTCTTCGTGGGTCGGATGATCAGGGAGAAGGGCGTCATCGAACTCGTCCACGCCTTCTCAAAGGTCGTCGGTGCTGCGGCGGCTCCCCACTTGGTGCTTGTCGGCAATGGCCCGCAAACGACAAGGGTGAAAGTGGCCGCGGAGGCACTCGGTGTTGCCGAGCGCGTTCATCTGCTGGAAGGTCAGTCGTACGCGGACATACCCCGGGTGTTCCGGTCCGCCGATGTCGTTGTCATCCCGAGCCTTTCCACGCCGTATTGGCAAGAACAGTTCGGATACGTTTTGGCCGAGGCCATGGCGTCGGGGAGGCCCCTCATAACGACCAGGACGGGTTCGATCCCGCATGTCGTCGGGGACGCAGCGTGGGTGGTCGATGATTACGACATTGACGGACTGACTCGCGCCATCGCGGAGACGCTCACCAGCCCCGACGTGGCGGCAGAGCTTGGTCTGCGTGGCCGGTCTCGGGCAGTCGAGCGTTACTCCGTGGCGGCCGTCGCTCCACTATTGGCCGCGGCCTACGAGGACGCACTGTCGCGGTAAACGGACCCGTATCCAGCGCCTTGTCAGGCACGGCGCTCGGCTCAGCAACCGAGGCAGACGCATCGAGGTCAGGGACAGGAGCATCTTCAGGCGGCACGACCGCCAGTGTCTCGGTCATTACGGACCTTCCCCGCCAACCGCCACGGTCAGTCCCCCGCACGCCTTGGAGGGGTCTATGTGGGAATTATGGAATCCCTCGCGCGTTATCATTAGCATGGCGCAAATTCCTCAGCGAACTATCGGGCCGGGTTGCGCGAGCGCTCGCGCATCATCGCTGCGCACAGAGATCAGGCGGTCGGTAAGGGTGATTTCGACTCTGTTCGGGCGTGCGATTCTGGCCTGAGTCGTACTCGTGAACTTTACGGGTTCCAGGCATTGGACGCGGCGAGGGGGTGCTATCGACGAGGTGATAAGCGAGGCACAGCGACGCATCTCTCGGTGGCAGTCGGGCTCACGCGGGGCGCTATACTCGCACCCTCGTTCCGGCGGTCACTTCGCGTGCAGGCATCTCAAAGCGTTGAGGCAGTGTCGAAGTTGTTGGGCGCAGCATCGCAGGTAGTTTCTGCATCGCAGCATCCTCGGGCCCGCACTTGTCGCCGTCTGGCAGAGCCGACAGGCGATGTGCTCAGCGGTGTAGTATACGATTACGATAGTACGCCTCGTAGCGGTCGATCACTCGATCGAGGGAGAAGTCCTCGCTGCGCTCGATCGCTTTGCGCCGCAACGACTCTCGATAGGGGCTGCTGGTCAATACCTTCACGAGCGCAGCGCCGAGCCCGTCGAGTTCGGCGAGCACCCCGCCGGTCTGCCCGCTCTGCAACACATACCGCGCACCGATGTTGGGCGTTGCGACCACCGGTGTGCCCGAGGCCATGGCCTCGGCATAGGGAATGCCGAACCCCTCATAGTCCGACGGCAGGCAGAACACCCATGCGCTCGCATACGCACGCGCCAACTCCTCGTCGGAGAGGCGACCTAGCGCCCGCACACCGTGGGGCAGCGTCGCGGGGGCATCGTGCGTCACCATCAACAGCTCGGCGTCGGGCACCTGGGGGCGCACCTCGGCGGTGAAGATCCGGGCGAGTTCGGCGCCTCGTTTGCGGTTGCGCCACGTGCCGACAAAAAGGACCGTGGGGTGGTCTGACTTCGGCGCCGCCGCAGGCGTGAAGCGTGCGGTGTCAACGCCGTTGGGCACGACATCGAGCACCCACGGCATCCACTTGCGGGTGTCGGGGGAGACCAAGACGGTCCGGTCCGCAACGACCGAGGCGAGCAGTTCGGTCACCCCGAGCGCGCCCATCCGCAGCTTCTCCTTCGCGCCGGGAATGTGCTTCGCCTCCTCGAAACACGACCCGTGCATGGTGCGTACGTGAACAGGCGCACGACGTTTCCACAGCCAGTAGTCGTCCCCGTGTGCGTGCACGACGTCGAAGCCGGAGAAGTCGATGCGCCTCAAGTGGGTCGCGAAGCGGAAGGTCCGCAGCGGTCCTTCGACCGCGACGAGCCGGTGCGCATACCGCGCATCCTCGACGGGCGGGGAGTCGCTGAACATTGTGACGTGGTGGCCTCGATCAGCAAGAGCGTTGGCCAATGCGTGCGCCTGGTAACCGACCCCGATCTTGCTGGCGCTGGGCAGGTAGTGCGAGATCATCGCGATCCGCAGCGGATCGGCGGTGAGGTCAGGCATCTTGCAGCGACCGGAAGTGGTCGACGGTCTTCGCGAGACCGTCGTCCAGTACGACCTGCGGGGCCCATCTGAGCTCCGACTGGGCGAGCGAGATGTCCGGGCGGCGTCGCACCGGGTCGTCCTGGGGGAGCGGACGATGCTCGATCTGCGAGTCGCTGTCGGTCAGTGCGATCACCTTCTGGGCGAGTTCGAGCATGGTGAACTCGCCGGGGTTGCCGATGTTCACCGGCCCGGTGAACGAGGGGGGCGAATCCATCAGCGAGATCAGCCCCGAGACCAGGTCGTCGACGAAGCAGAACGAGCGAGTCTGCTGGCCGTCGCCGTAGATGGTGATCGGTTCGCCGGCGAGCGCCTGAACGATGAAGTTCGACACCACGCGCCCGTCGTCGGGACGCATCCGTGGCCCGTAGGTGTTGAAGATGCGCGCCACCTTGATCGGCAGGTCGTGCTGGCGCCAGTAGTCGAAGAAGAGCGTCTCGGCACACCGTTTGCCCTCGTCGTAGCAAGAGCGGATGCCGATCGGGTTGACGTGGCCCCAGTAGCCCTCCTGCTGGGGGTGCACCTCCGGGTCGCCATAGACCTCGGAGGTCGAGGCGAGCAAGATCTTCGCCCCGGTGCGCTTTGCCAGGCCCAGCATGTTGATCGAGCCGTGCACGCTGGTCTTGGTGGTCTGCACAGGGTCGCGCTGGTAGTAGACCGGGCTTGCCGGGCAGGCCAGGTGGTAGATCTCGTCGACCTCCACGTACAGCGGGAACGTGACGTCGTGCCGGATCAGCTCGAACGACGGGTGGCCGATCAAATGGTGCACGTTCGACCGCAGCCCGGAGTAGAAGTTGTCGACGACGAGCACCTCGTCGCCCCGCTCGAGCAAGCGCTCCACCAGGTGCGACCCGATGAATCCCGCGCCGCCAGTAACCAACACCCGACGTTCGACCATTGCCGCCCTATTCCGCGTGAAACCCCTGGTCCGGAAGTCGGACCGACACACATCGAACCACGACCTGTGTTGTTTAGTTGAGCCTGTGCGGATATGGCTGGCCCCCAGTGCCTTCTTTCCCGCCAAGGGGGGCGTCGAAGAACTCACACTCCAGTTGGCGCGGCAGTATCAGCGACGCGGTCACGAGGTGACCGTCGTCGTCCATCGTCACCCGCCCGACCTCCCCGAGGTCGACGAAGCGGAGGGGGTTCCGGTGCGCCGGATCGTGTTCGACCTGCCGGGTCGTGACCCGCGGGCACTCGCCGGTTACCCGGCGACCGTCGCCCGCCAACTGCGTGCGCTGGCCGCGATCGGGGCACCCCCAGACCTGGTGCACGTGCAGTGCCCGGCCAACCAGGTGCCGGCCCTCACCGCATATACCGCGCGACACCGCGTGCCGTTCGTGATCACCACGCAGGGCGAGGTGACGATGGATGCGGGGCAGATTTACCAGCACAGCGCTCAGATGCGTCTCGCGCTGCGGGCCGGGTCGCGGCGGGCAGCGCTGCTCACCGCGTGCTCACGCAGGGCCGGCGACGACGCAGCCGCCGTGGCCGCACGCTTCGCCGACTGCCTGGTGGTGCCGAACGGCGTCGACCCCGCCCAGTGGGAAGTGACCGAACTGCCCACCCAACCGACCTTCGCTGCGTGGGGCCGCCACGTGCCGCAGAAGGGGCTCGACCTCCTCATCCGGGCGTTCGCGTTGGTCCGCACGGAGTTGCCGGACGCTGTGCTGCGCATCGGTGGCGACGGCGAACAGACCCCGGCATTGCGCGAATTGGCCGGTTCCGGAGTCGAATTCGTCGGGTCGCTCGACCGCTCCGGCGTCCAGGACCTGCTCGCGCGCAGCCGGGTCGCCGTGGTGCCGAGCCGGCTCGAACCCTTCGGGATCGTCGCCGTCGAGGCGATGGCTGCTGGGCGGGGCGTAGTCTGGAGCACCAACGGTGGACTCGCCGACGCGACCGGCGGCTTGGGTTGGGGCGTCGACCCGAATGACACCCGCGCCCTCGCAGATGCACTCGTCGCGGCGCATCGCGAGCCAGTCGACCCCATGGCTGCACGATCCCACGCGGAGTCGTTGTCGTGGGAGCACGTGGCGGACATTTACCTGCGCGTGTATTCCGATCTAATCGCCTGAGGATGTTGCACAAACGCAGCCTGCGGGTGGAACGACATCGGTTCGGCTTGGAGGGTGTCATGCATGAAGATGTCAGGGCCGCACGTCCGGGGCATCTTCCGGGCCTCGACGGCCTTCGGGGCGTTGCCGCGATGGCCGTTGTCATTTTCCACATGTCGCTCGGTCCGGCGGCGAACGGATTCGCGGGCGTCGACGTGTTCTTCGTGCTCAGCGGGTTCCTCATCACTTCGCTGCTGGTGCGGGAGCACGCCGCCACGGGTTCCGTGGCACTCGGCCGGTTCTACCTGCGGCGACTCCTCCGCCTATACCCGGCACTCGTCCTAACCTGTGCCGGAGTGCTGCTGCTCGGAACACTCACCGGCGAGTCCGGTGAGGTGGCCGGAGCATCTCTCGCCGCGCTGGCCTACGTCGCCAACTGGTGGATCTATCTCGGCCACGCGGCCCCGTTACTCGAACACACGTGGACATTGTCGATCGAAGAGCACTTCTATCTGCTTTGGCCGATCACGTTGGTGCTCGTTTGGTCGCGGCGCGGGTTGTTCCGCGTGCTCGGCATCGGGATCGCAATAGCTGCAGTCGTCGCGGTGATGGTTTCCTGGCCTAGCTCGATAGCTGCTGTACGCGCGTCATACGTACGTGGGGTGCCGATCATTTGGGGGAGCCTAATGGCCGTCGCCATGCGCCGCTGGGACTTCGGACGGGTAGGTCGCCCGCTGCGGTGGCTTCAAATTGTCGCATCGCTCCTCCTGCTTGGCCTGCTTGTAGTGCCGTGGGAATTCGGTTGGGTCACCGGAGCGTTCGGCGTCGCAGGGCTCCTCACTGTGGTGATCGTGCTGGGAATAGCGGTGTCGCCGGGCGGCGCGGGCGAGGTGTGGGCGAACCGCGTTCTCGTCTGGCTCGGACGTCGGTCGTACGGCCTGTACCTCTACCACTTCCCGATTCTGAGCATGTTCGCCCATCAACTCCGGGTCGGACCCGACTGGCTGCGCTCTTGCGCCGGCCTGGCGGTCACGCTGGCCGTCGTCGCCTTCTCCTACCGATTCGTCGAATTGCCGTTTCTGCGTCTGAAGGACCGCCGTTTCGCCAGCGCGTTTCGTGGTGACGCTCAACGCCCTTCCGCGTCCCGGTAGACCTCCAGCGTCGCCTCCGCGGTGCGCGTCCAACTGAACTCCGCGGCCCGCTCGACACCTCGCGCACATAGCTCGGCTCGCAGACCGCGGTCTTCGATCACCCGGAGCAGCGCGTTCGCGAAGCCCACGACATCCAGTGGCGCCACAGTGAGGCCCGCATCGCCCACGACTTCCGGGATGGATGAGGTGTTGCTGACGACCACCGGCGCGCCGCATTTCATCGCCTCGAGCGGAGGAAGGCCGAATCCTTCGAACACGGACGGGAGGACGAAACAGTCGCAGGCGCTGTACCAGCAACTGAGTTCTGCGTCAGGAACATGTCCGGTGAAACGGATACGGGACGCGAGCCCGAGTTCGCCGACAGCGGTTTCGAACGCTGCGTTCTTCCATCCTTCGCCGCCGACGATGACCAAGGTGTGCGGGATGCGGTCGGCGATGGACGCGAAGGCGTTAAGGAGGGTGAGAAGGTTCTTGCGCGGTTCGATCGTCCCGACGGCAAGGATGTACGGCGAAGCCATGGTGTCGCGTCGGAAGGCTTGGAGGCGATCGGCTGGTGGGCGCTGAATCGTCGGCGTGGCCGCAAGCGGGATTGCCTCGATTCGGTCGGCGGGAAGGCCCGTCCAGTCCATGAGGTCCGAAGCAGTGGCATGCGAGACCGTGATCACGCGGCGCGCTCGGTGCACGGATTGCCGGGTCGCCGCCGCCAGATAGGCCGTGCGGGACTTGGGCGCGTGTTCTGGGTATCGGACGAATGCGAGGTCGTGCACGGTAACGACGCTCGGCGGCCCGAGCAGGGGAGCCACCATCACCGGCCCATGGAGCAGATCAACATCCATCATTCGCGCCCGTGCGGCGAGCGCGGTCTGTTCCCAAGCGATGCGGCCCACAGGGTGCCGAAGCGGACCGGATCCGCCGGGACTGATCGACACGATGTCCTCGTCGTCGCGGGTGAGCGGTCCCATGGCGGCCAACAACTCGCGGATGTACCTGCTCACTCCGGCCTGACGGAAATCGCCTGCCGAAGACAGGAGCGCGGTATTGACCCCGATGCGCATACTTATTCGCCAACCCCCTTGATGGTCTGACCCGGCGTGAGCCTACGGGATCGGGTTCAGGCGTCGGCAACCTCGAACCGGACGCACCAGTACTGCGACAGTCCGGGCATACTGAACGGCGATGAGAATTGCCATCGCACACGACTACCTGACCCAGCTCGGCGGAGCCGAACGCGTCGTCCTTTCACTGATGAAGGCCTTCCCGGGAGCGCCGGTGCACACCACGCTCTACGACCCCGACACCACCTTCCCTGAGTTCCGAGATGCCGATGTGCGCGTGTCTCCACTCAACAAGGTGGGGGCACTGCGAACCAACCACCGCATTGCGCTTCCGTTTCTCGCCCCTGCCGCCTCTCAGGTGATGATCGACGCTGATGTCGTCGTCGCATCGTCCAGCGGGTGGGCCCATGGATTCCCGACCACCGGAAAGAAGCTCGTCTACTGTCACTCGCCGGCTCGGTGGCTCTATCTGCCGGAGGAATACCTAGGTACGAAGGCCGGGGTGATCAAGCCTGCGCTCTCGGCCATGACACCGGCCCTCAAACGTTGGGACGCGCTGGCCGCGAAGACCGCTGATCGCTACCTGGCCAATTCACATGTTGTGCAGGAGCGCATCAAGCAGGTGTACGGGATCAGCGCCGACGTGGTGTTTCCACCGCATCGCGTCGAAACCGACGGTCTGCAGGAGCCCGCCGCTGAAGTGGTCCAGCGTGGATGGCCCGACTTCCATCTGCTCGTGTCGCGGCTACTTCCGTACAAGAACGTGGACAAGGCCATCGACGCCTTCAATTCGATGCCGGACGAACGGCTGGTCATTGTGGGGCGCGGACCGATCGCCGATCGACTCCGTTCGTCGATGGGTGCGAATTGCGTTCTGCTGGAGGGAATTCCGGACGCCCAGCTGAGGTGGCTCTACGCTCACGCGAGGGCCTTGGTCGCGCCCAGCCACGAGGACTTCGGCTTGACGGTGATCGAGGCCGCGGCGTTCGGCACGCCTGCCCTCGCGCTGCAATCGGGTGGCTATCTCGACACGGTGATGCCGGGGGTGAGCGGCTACTTCTTCCCAGTGGCCGAAGCTGACCAGATCGTCGATGCGGTCCGTCGACACGCCTCGTTGCCGCTCGACCGTGCCCACGTGACCGACCATGCCGCGACCTTCAGCGAGGAAGCGTTCATCGCCTCGATCCGCCGAGCCGTCGACGAACTCGTGAACTGACTCACCACAGCACAAGCTGTCCCGCCAGCGTCGGCGTCGGGATACTGGACGCATGACGAACGACAAGCCTGTGGCGACGTGGCTCACCGACATGGACGGCGTGCTCGTGCACGAAGAACACGCGATTCCTGGCGCGGCCGAGTTCATCAAGGCGCTCCAGGACAGCGGACGCCGCTTTCTCGTCCTCACCAACAACTCGATCTACACGCCCCGCGACCTCCGGGCACGCTTGCGCGCCAGTGGGATCGAGGTGCCAGAGGACGCGCTCTGGACATCGGCCCTCGCGACCGCACAGTTCCTGGACGACCAGCGTCCGGGTGGATCCGCGTACGTCGTGGGTGAGGCGGGGTTGACCACTGCGATCCACGACATCGGCTACGTGATGTCGAGCCGCGACCCGGACTACGTGGTGCTGGGGGAGACCCGCACCTACTCCTTCGAGTCGATCACCCGGGCAATTCGGTTGATCGAGAACGGTGCCCGGTTCATCTGCACCAACCCGGACGCCAGCGGACCGTCGACCGAGGGCAAGCTGCCGGCTACCGGTGCGGTCGCTGCGCTCATCGCCAAGGCGACCGGCGTCGAGCCGTACTACGTCGGTAAACCGAACCCGCTGATGATGCGCAGCGCCCTGAACCAGATCGAGGCGCACTCGGAGACGACGGTGATGATCGGCGACCGACTCGACACCGACATTCGCAGTGGACTGGAAGCGGGCCTGCGCACGATCCTGGTGCTCACCGGTTCGACACGTCCGGAGAAGGTCGACCGGTATCCCTTCGTGCCGACGCTCATCTGTGACTCGATCGCCGACGTCGTTCCGCTGGTCGACGAACTCGCCCCCGCCGAGGATCGACCGTCGGAGTAACGCACTCGAAATGCCTGACACAATGCTCGGCATGAACTCCGCTCGACCCCGCATCCTCTCGGGCATGCAGCCCACCCACGACTCACTTCACCTCGGTAATTACCTTGGCGCGCAGGTGAACTGGGTGAAGATGCAGGAAGAGTTCGATGCACTGTTCTGCGTCGTCGATCTGCACGCACTCACCGTCGTACCCGATCCGGAACAGCTCCGTATTCGCACCCGGGTGACCGCGGCGCAGTACTTCGCCGGAGGCATCGATCCCGAGCGCTCCACCGTCTTCGTGCAGTCGCAGGTGCCCGAGCACGCGCAGCTGGCATGGGTCCTCAACTGCTTCACCGGTTTCGGCGAAGCCAGCCGGATGACGCAGTTCAAGGACAAGTCGGGCAAGCGTGGCGCCGAGGGCACCAACGTGGGCCTGTTCACCTATCCGATGCTGATGGCCGCCGACATCCTGCTGTACGACGCGCAGAAGGTGCCGGTGGGGGAGGACCAGCGTCAACACCTGGAGCTGACCCGCGACCTCGCGCAGCGGATGAACGCGCGATACGGAGACCTCTTCGTCGTGCCCGAGCCGCACATCCCGGCCGACTCGGCGAAGATCATGTCCCTGCAGGAACCGACCGCGAAGATGAGCAAGTCGGCCGACGACCAGCGCGGCAACCTGATGATGCTCGACGAGCCGAAGGCCAACAGCAAGAAGATCAAGTCGGCCGTCACCGACCTCGACAACGCGGTGCGCTGGGACCCCGAGAACAAGCCCGGTATCGCCAACCTGCTGCGCATCCACCATGCCTTTTCCGGCGAGTCGATCGACGCGCTCGTCGAGCGCTACGCAGGCGAGAACAAGTACGGGGCGCTGAAGACCGACGTCGCCGACCTCTTCCGCTCGGTGCAGGAGCCGTTCAAGGACAAGGTCGACACCTACATGGATGATCCGGCTCAACTCGACGAGATCCTTGCGCGTGGCGCACAGCGGGCCCGTGAGATCGCTGCTCCGACCCTCTCACGTGTCTACGACGCGGTGGGATTCATCCAAACCCGATGATTCGAGCCGCAGACATGAAGACCATCGGCGTCTCCATCCCGATTCCCACTCCGTACGCGAGCCAGCTGCGCACCGTCCGCCAGGCAGTGGGTGATCCACTCGCGGACGCCGTCCCCCCGCACATCACACTGATGCCGCCGACCGACGTGCGCCTGATCGATTTGCCGGCGTTCGGTGAGCACCTGCGCACGGTGGCTGCGACCTCGAAACCGTTCCGCATGATCCTGCGCGGCACCGGCACCTTCCGCCCGATCTCACCGGTCGTCTTCGTACAGGTGGCGCGCGGAATCGGCGAGTGCGAGCAACTCGAGTCGCGAGTGCGTCAAGGACCCGTCGAGCGCGAGCTGGAGTTTCCGTACCACCCACACGTGACCATCGCGCACCACCTGAACGACGTCGCCCTGGACGAGGCCTTCGACGAACTGGCCGATTTCAAGGCGACCTTCGACGTCGTCGGTTTCGACCTGTACGAGCACGGCCCGGACGGTGTCTGGCGCTCGGTCGACCGCTTCGAGTTCGGCTCGGCACCGCAGGGTGGCTGAGACGACTGCAGTCTGACCTGCGGGGTACGCCGACGCCACAAAGCAGGAGCGGCCCCGGTCAACGCGATGGTGGGAGCCGCCCACGCACGCGGTGAGGGTGCGCCGGCCCGGTCCGCTTTCTTCGGACGCCAGGTTGAGCCCCAATCAGTCCATCGCCGCTGCGGGCCACTCGGCGTTCCAGCATTGTCCCGGCGCAGCGCCGCGATGAAAGGTGCCCCTTACCCGACGACACGTTCAGCCTGGCGATACCCTGCCATCGTGGCAACTCAAACCCTTCCTGCGAAGCGCACAGGCAAGGCCGGCAGCACCATCTTCCTGAAGACCTTGATGGCCGTCAGTGGGCTGATTTTCGTCGGTTACGTCCTGCTGCACATGTACGGCAACCTCAAGGTGTTCTCGGGCGAAGAGGCCTTCAACACCTACGCCCACCACCTGCGTACCTTCGGTGAGCCGATGCTCCCGTACGGCGGCCTGTTGTGGATCTTCCGCGTCGTCCTGCTGCTCGCTCTGATCGCGCACGTCTACAGCGCCTCGCAGCTGTGGAAGCGCGCCAACCAGGCGCGTCCGCAGAAGTACGCGGTCAAGAAGACCGTCGCTGCCTCCTTCTCCTCCAAATGGATGCGTTGGGGCGGCGTTGCGCTGCTGCTGTTCGTGATCTGGCACCTGCTGCACTTCACGATCGGCAAGATCAACGTGGGCGAGGGCGGCCAGGCCGCTGCGATCACCCAGAACCCCTACCAGCTCGTCGTGCACAGCTTCGGCGCCTGGTGGATGGTGCTGATCTACATCCTCGCGATGGTCGCGCTCGGCATGCACCTGCACCACGGCATCTGGAGCGCCTGCCAGACGCTCGGCTTCACTAGCACCCCGCAGGCTCGCAAGATCGCGAAGACCGCGGCCACCGCGATCGCGCTGATCGTCGCCGTCGGGTTCGCGCTGCCGCCGCTGTTCATCCTCTTCGGCGTGATCGACTAAGGGACTTCGAATTCATATGACTGACACGCTCATCGACGACATGTACCGCCTCGGCGACAACATCGCCGACACCAAGGCGCCCACCGACGTTCCGATCGGGGATCGGTGGACGAAGGCGAAGTTCGAGAACAAGCTCGTCAACCCCTCCAACCGACGCAAGCTGTCGGTGATCATCGTCGGCACCGGCCTGGCCGGAGCCTCCGCCGCCGCCACCATGGGCGAGGCCGGTTACAACGTGAAGGCGTTCTGCTACCAGGACAGCCCGCGTCGTGCCCACTCGATCGCCGCCCAGGGTGGCATCAACGCAGCCAAGAACTACAACGACGACGGCGACTCGGTCTACCGACTCTTCTACGACACCGTGAAGGGCGGCGACTACCGCAGCCGCGAGAACAACGTCTACCGCCTGGCCGAGGTGTCGACGAACATCATCGACCAGTGCGTGGCGCAGGGTGTTCCGTTCGCGCGTGACTACGGCGGCCTGCTCGACAACCGTTCGTTCGGTGGTGTGCAGGTGGCCCGCACGTTCTACGCCCGTGGTCAGACCGGTCAGCAGTTGTTGATCGGTGCCTACCAGGCGATGGAGCGTCAGGTCGCGGCCGGCACGGTCAAGGAGTACGTGCGCCACGAGATGCTTGAGCTGATCGTTGTCGACGGCAAGGCTCGCGGCATCATCGCGCGCGACATGGTCACCGGTGAGATCGAGACCCACCTGGCCGACGTGGTCGTGCTCGCCACCGGCGGATACGGCAACGTGTTCTTCCTGTCGACCAACGCGATGGGCTGCAACGTCACGGCCACCTGGCGCGCGCACCGCAAGGGTGCCTACTTCGCCAACCCGTGTTACACGCAGATCCACCCGACCTGCATCCCGGTCTCCGGCGACCACCAGTCGAAGCTGACGCTGATGTCGGAGTCGCTGCGCAATGACGGGCGCATCTGGGTGCCCAAGCGCAAGGAAGACTGCGACAAGGACCCGCGCGACATCCCCGAGGAAGACCGCGACTACTACCTCGAGCGCATCTACCCGGCGTTCGGAAACCTCGTCCCGCGTGACATCGCCTCGCGCCAGGCGAAGTACATGTGCGACGAGGGACGCGGCGTCGGCCCGATGGTCGGTGACTTCCGTCGCGGCGTCTACCTCGACTTCGCCGATGCCGTCTCGCGGATGGGTGAGGCTGCGGTGAAGGCGAAGTACGGCAACCTGTTCGACATGTACGCCCGCATCACCGGCGAGGACCCGTACAAGGTGCCGATGCGTATCTACCCGGCTGTGCATTACACGATGGGTGGCCTCTGGGTCGACTACGACCTCGAGACCTCGATCCCGGGTCTGTACGCGGTCGGCGAGGCCAACTTCTCCGACCACGGTGCAAACCGGCTGGGTGCCTCGTCGCTGATGCAGTGCCTGGGGGACGGCTACTTCGTGCTGCCCAACACGATCCGCGACTACCTCGCGGAAGGACCCTTCGAGCCGGTCACCGAAGACCACCCCGCAGTCGTCGAGGCGCGTCAGTCGGTCGAAGGTCGAATCCAGAAGTTGCTGTCGATCAACGGCGAGCGCACCGTCGACTCCTTCCACAAGGAACTCGGCAACATCATGTGGGAGTACTGCGGCATGGAGCGCTCCGAGGAAGGTCTGCGCAAGGCGATCGACCTCATCCGCGGTCTGCGCGAGGAGTTCTGGCGCAATGTGCGGGTGCTCGGTTCGGCCAACACGCTCAACCAGTCGCTGGAGAAGGCCGGCCGTGTCGCCGACTTCCTCGAGCTGGGTGAGCTCATGTGCATCGACGCCCTGCACCGACGCGAGTCGTGTGGAGGCCACTTCCGAGCGGAGAGCCAGACCGAGGACGGTGAGGCGCTGCGTCACGACGACGAGTTCCTGTACGTCGCGGCCTGGGAGTTCGAGGGCGAGCCCTCCGGCGGCCCGAACGCGCCGATCCTGCACAAGGAAGACCTTGTCTACAACTCGATCGAGCTGAAGCAGCGGAGCTACAAGTAATGAATCTGACTCTCAAGATCTGGCGCCAGGACGGCCCCGACACCGCGGGCGAACTCGTCACCTACCCGGTCACGAACATCTCCGAGGACATGTCGTTCCTGGAGATGCTCGACGTGCTCAACGAGGAACTGATCGCCAAGGGCGAGGAGCCGATCGCTTTCGACAGCGACTGCCGCGAGGGCATCTGCGGCGCGTGCTCGTTGATGATCAACGGCGAAGCGCACGGGCCGGAGGTCACGACGACCTGCCAGTTGCACATGCGCTCGTTCCGCGACGGCGAGACCATCACGATCGAGCCGTGGCGCGCGTCCGCGTTCCCGATGGTGCGTGACCTGGTGGTCGACCGTTCCGCGTTCGACCGCATCATCCAGGCCGGCGGCTACATCTCGGTCAAAACCGGTGCTGCCGTCGAAGCCAACAACATGCAGGTGCCGAAGGTCGCCGCCGACCGTGCGTTCGACGCCGCGACCTGCATCGGCTGTGGCGCGTGCGTGGCGGCCTGCCCGAACGCGTCCGGCATGTTGTTCCTCGGTGCGAAGGTCACCCACCTCGGTGAGCTGCCGCAGGGCCAGGCCGAGCGCGACTCGCGCGTGGTGTCGATGCTCAATCAGCACGACCATGACGGTTTCGGTGGTTGCACCAACATCGGTGAATGCGCCGCTGCGTGCCCGAAGGAGATCCCGCTGGACGTCATCAGCCAGCTGAACGCGGACTTCCGCAAGGCCAAGAAGCACGCCTGACGATTGCGCATTTGACCGGCCGGCAGATCGATCTGCCGGCCGGTTGCTTTTCGTGTCAGGCAGCCGGACGAGAGTAGGACGGCGTCACGACCGCTCCGTAGTAACCGATCAGTTCATCGACCACTCCGGACCAGGATCGGGCTTCCATCTTGCGGTGTGCGCTGTCACCCATCCGCTCGCGTAGGGCAGGGTCGATCACCAGGCTGTTCACGCTCGCGCGTAGTGCTCCTGCTGCGTCAGGGTCGAACAGGTACCCCGTGACGCCCGGTTTCACGATGTCGAGCGGACCGCCCGCTGCAGGAGCAACGACCGGGAGCCCGGCAGCCATCGCTTCTTGCAGCGTCTGCCCGAAGGTCTCGTTCACGCCGGTGTGGACGAAGACGTCGAGCGCGGCGTACGCCTGTGCCAGAGGCAGTCCCTGGCGGAAACCGAGGAAGTGCGCCTTCGGCAGCAGTTGCTCGAGCTTCTCCCGTGACGGACCGTCGCCGACGACGACAAGCGACGTGTTCGGTAGGTCGGCGACTTCAGCGAGGCGGTGTACCTGCTTCTCCTGCGCCAACCGTCCCACATAGCCGACGATCGTCTCTCCGTTCGCTGCGACGCAAGCGCGCAACGCGCGTACCTCGTCCGACGTCTTGAGTTCGGGGGAGTAGAGCGCGGTATCGACACCGCGACTCCACAACGCGGCGCGGGGAACGCCGTGCTTGACCAACTCGGCGAGGGTCGCCGACGAAGGCGCCAGGGTGATGTCGGCGAGTGAGTGCAGGTGGCGGATCCAGCGCCAGGAGACGTTGGAGATCCTGCCACGCAACGGGCCTGCGTGCTGGGCGAGATAGCTCGGCATGTCGGTCTGGTAGATCGCCACCGTGGGAATTCCGAGGTTGCGTCCGGCAGCAAGCCCTCGCCAGCCGAGGCCGAACGGGGATGCCGCATGGACGACGTCCGGCCGGACCTCGTGCAGGATGCGCTCCAGATCGGTCGTCGGTAGGCCGACGCGGAACTGGCGAAGGGTGAGGCCCTGGACAGTGCGTACGGGGAAACCGCGGTACGACTCCGGAGCCGGGCCGGGACAGATGACGACGGCCTCGTGGCCACGGTCGGCCAGGTGATCCAGCACCCGACAGACACTTGTGGTCACGCCATTGAGACTGGGCAGGAACGACTCGGTCACGATCGCAACTCGCACGACTTACACAGTGCTGGACGTGAGTGGACTCACAACGCAGACGGGTCGACGGCTAGGTGAGAGTCAGGTGAACGGGATGGGTTAGCGTTCGGGCATGACTGACCTGAGCCCCGGCGAGATCCCGGGCTTTTTCGCTGTTGTTCCGGCCGGGGGGTCCGGGACGCGCCTGTGGCCGCTGTCGCGTGCCGGTTCGCCGAAGTTCCTGCACGACCTGACCGGATCGGGCAAGTCGCTGATCAGGTCGACGGTCGACCGGCTGACGCCGTTGTGCGGTCCGCGGATGATGGTCGTGACCGGGGCGCGGCACGCCGAGGCGGTGCGTGAGCAGGTGCCCGAACTCGGGCCGGACGACCTACTGGTCGAGCCGTCTGCGCGTGAGTCGATGCCTGCGATCGGGCTGGCCGCGGCGTTGCTGGAGCAGGTGGATCCCGAAGCGGTGATCGGTTCGTTCGCGGCCGACCATGTCATCACCGACGACGAGGAGTTCCACCAGTGCGTTCGTGAGGCGGTCGAGGTCGCCCGCACCGGCAAGCTGGTGACGATCGGGATCGAGCCCACCCACGCGGCAACGGGATTCGGTTACATCCAGACCGGTGAGGCACTCGGAATCGAGGGCGCGCCGTCTGCGCTGAGTGTGAAGGCGTTCGTGGAGAAGCCCGACGGAGAAACTGCGGAACAGTACGTCGCCAGCGGCGAATACCGCTGGAACGCAGGGATGTTCGTGGTCAAGGCGTCCGTGTTGCTCGACATGCTCGGTCAGTACCAGCCGGTCATGGCCCACCATCTGCGTTCAATCGCGAACAACCCGATGCGCCTCAACGAGCTCTGGCCGCGCCTGACCAAGATCGCGATCGACCCGGCCATCGCCGAGCCGGCCGCCGTCGATGGCAAGGTCGCGGTGGTCCCAGGCGCCTTCGGGTGGGACGACGTGGGCGATTTCGCCTCTCTCGCTTCGGTCTTGGTGGAATCGGCCGATGCGCCCGGCGTGAAGGTGCTCGGCGAGAGCGAACTCGTGTTCATGCAGGACTCCACCGGTGTCGTCGCCCCCCGATCGGGGCGCACGGTTGTGGCCCTCGGTTTGGACGACATCGTCGTGGTCGACACCCCGGACGCCGTCCTGGTGACCACCCGTGACCGGGCCCAGGACGTCAAGAAGATCGTCGAGAAGCTGAAACTGTCCGGCCGCGAAGACCTCACCTGAGCTACACCCGTAGTCGAGGGAAGTGGTTGCAGTAGCCACCACTTCCCGATCCCTCCGGTACGCGTCGTACGCTCGGTGACCATGGCTGACACACGCGCGCGAGTGTTCGATCTGGGCTATCGCAAGCTGATGCGTCCGGTGCTGTTCCGGATGGGTGACGGCGACGCCGAGACTGCCCACCACGCGACGCTGAAGCAGATCCAGGCTTTGAGCAGCCGTCCCTCGGCGCTCAAGGCACTGTCCCGGGCGACGGCGGTGCAGACGGCGCCCGTGACGATCGCCGGTATCCGGTTCCCCAATAGGGTCGGTCTGGCAGCCGGCGTCGACAAGGACGGTGTGGGCGCGAAGGCCTGGGGTGCGCTCGGTTTCGGGCACGCCGAACTCGGCACCGTGACCGCACAGCCGCAGCCCGGCAACGACAAGCCGCGCCTGTTCCGGCTGCCCGAGAGCCAAGCGATCATCAACCGGATGGGGTTCAACAACCTCGGCGCACAGCACCTCGCCGACGCCCTGGCGCTCGCCGGCAAGCTTCCGATCCCGGTGGGCGTGAGCATCGGCAAGACGAAGGTCACCCCGGTGGAAGAGGCGGTCAAGGACTACCTGACCTCGCTGCGCGCGGTCGACGAGTACGCCGACTACATCGCCGTCAATGTTTCCAGCCCGAACACTCCCGGGCTGCGCACGCTGCAGGACAAGGAACCGCTCGCGGAGCTGCTTGCCGAACTCGTCACTGAGACAACGCGATTGGCATCGACTCGTAAGCGCGCCAAGCCGACGCCGATCTTCCTCAAGATCGCCCCGGATCTCACCGACGAAGCGATCGACGACGTCCTCGAGGTCGCCCAGCGGGCCGACGTCAGCGCGCTCATCGCCACCAACACCACGCTTTCGCGCGACGGACTGGCGGACGGCGACCTGCCCCTCGCGAGCGAGGCCGGCGGCCTCTCCGGCGCTCCCCTCACTCGCCGCGCCCGCTACGTCGTCGAGCGGGTCGCGTCCCGATCGTCTCTGCCAGTGATCGGCGTCGGCGGGGTGATGACCGCAGACGACGGGAAGGCCCTGATCGATGCGGGCGCGTCGTTGATCCAGGTGTACAGCGGCTTCATCTACGGCGGTCCGGCGTTGGTCGGCGACCTTAACCGCGCTCTCGGCTGACCGCTTCCCGAGTGTCAGGCGTTTCGCGTCGTTGGCGACGTTCATCGTCTGACACTCGGTGTCCACAGGGGCGCTTGTCGGACGCGGTCATCCACAGGGTCGGCTGCATGGGTTTCGGGGCGCTCGCCACACCACGACGTTCTACGCATGGGTACTGCGAAGAATCTGGACGCTCGTCGCCGCGCCGTTCGCATGGCGGAGGATCAGGACGGAGTTCTGACACGCGCGGACGCCGCTCGACTCGGGATGGACGCCCAGGCGATCCGCAAAGAGCGGGCGCAAGGGCGAGTAGTCGTCGACGGGCGGGCGATCAGGGTCGTCGGCCAGCAGCTGAGCGAACGCGGCGAATGGCGGCGGCTTCTGTCCAACAGTTCTCCTGACTGTGCCCTGGACGGGCTGACCGCATTGCGATTCTTCGGCCTGGAGAACTTCGACGACGGCCAGGTACATGTCTCTGCTGCCCGAGGAGCGAAGGTGCGCAGGCGGCGCGATTCATGCGTCCACGTCCTTCGGTGCTGGGATCCAGTGGACGTCGTCCAGCTCGACGGTCTACGCCTCGTAGTTCCTGAGATCGCGGCGGTGCGTGCGGCACGATGGGCCATCAGCGACCGTGCCGCCGCGACCGTCCTCGCCATGTCCGTGCAGCAGCGGCTCATACGAGCCGAGGACCTGCGGCAACCAGCAGCGTCCCTGCCGCGGCACCGTCGCAACAGCTTCATCCGAGCCTTGGTCGACGAGATCGCCGGCGGCTGCGAAGCCCTCGGTGAGATCGACTTCGCGCGCGAGTGTCGTCGCCGCGGTCTACCCGAACCCGTCCGACAGCAGGTCTTGAAGCGTCCGGGCGGTCGGTGGTTCCTGGACGTCCGTTGGCCTGAGTTCGGGGTCGTCGTCGAGGTGGACGGTGTCCAGCATCAGCTTCCCGAACGGGCGACCTCGGACGCGCTGAAGCAGAACGAGTCGACGCTTCGTGACGAACGCGTTCTGAAGTTCACGACGCTTGCTGTGCGGACGGGCGCCGATGAGTTCTACGAGCAACTGGCTCGAGCACTACGTGCTGGGGGATGGACAGACTGACCGTGCTGAGTGTCAGACCCATTGCGTCGTGCGGGACGCAAACGGTCTGACACTCGTGAGGGGGACTCCGTTCGGCGAGCCGTCCCGACCGTTCGCCTCGACTCGATCCAGCCGAAGAACCCCGCTGACTAGGCTGTGATCATGGCCACGACTGAGTCCGATCTGCCGTTCGAGGCGCTCTACGACGCGTCCGCGCTCGCCGACTTCGACGCGGCGACCAGGCTGGGGGAACCGGGGCAGTACCCGTTCACCCGCGGCGTCTACCCGAGCATGTACACCGGGCGCCCGTGGACGATGCGCCAGTACGCCGGGTTCGGCACCGCCAAGGAGTCGAACGAGCGGTACAAGGAACTGGTCGCCAACGGCACCGGCGGCCTCTCGGTCGCGTTCGACCTGCCGACCCAGATGGGCTACGACTCCGACGCCGAACTGGCCCATGGCGAGGTCGGCAAGGTCGGCGTCGCGATCGACAGCATCGACGACATGCAGTTGCTCTTCGACGGGCTGCCGCTCGATGAGGTCAGCACCAGCATGACCATCAACGCCCCGGCCAGCACCCTGCTCCTGATGTACCAGCTGACTGCTGAGCAACAGGGCATCGCGGCCGACAAGCTGACCGGCACGATCCAGAACGACGTGCTCAAGGAGTACATCGCCCGTGGCACGTACATCTACCCGCCGGCCGAGTCGTTGCGCTTGACGTCCGACGTGTTTGCCTACTGTCACAGCGAGATTCCCAGGTGGAACACCATCTCGATCAGCGGCTATCACATGGCAGAGGCTGGTGCGACGCCCGTGCAGGAGGTGGCGTTCACCCTCGCCAACGCCAAGGAGTACGTCCGTGCCGCCCTGGCCGCCGGCCTCGCCGTCGACGACTTCGCACCCCGCCTGTCCTTCTTCTTCGTCGCCCGCACCACGCTGCTGGAGGAGGTCGCGAAGTTCCGCGCAGCCCGCCGCATCTGGGCGCGGATCATGAAGGAGGAGTTCGGCGCTCAGAATCCCAAGTCGCAGATGCTGCGCTTCCACACCCAGACCGCCGGCGTCCAGCTCACCGCCCAGCAGCCCGAGGTCAACCTGGTCCGGGTCGCCCTGCAGGGCCTGGGTGCGGTGCTCGGCGGCACCCAGTCGCTGCACACCAACTCCTACGACGAAGCCATCGCACTGCCGACCGCGAAGGCCGCTCGTCTCGCGTTGCGCACCCAGCAGGTGATCGCCTACGAGACCGACGTGACCAAGACCGTCGACCCGTTCGCCGGCAGCTACGTCGTGGAGGCGCTCACCGACGACATCGAGGACGCCGTCAACGCGCTCATGCAGCAGGTCGAGGACAAGGGCGGTGCGGTGAAGGCGATCGAGGAGGGCTTCCAGAAGTCGGAGATCGAACGCTCGGCCTACGCGATAGCACTCGAGATCGACAGCAAGGAGCGCACGGTCGTCGGGCTCAACCGGTTCACCATCGACAAGGACGACAAGTACGAACCGCTGCGTGTGAACCCGGCCATCGAGGCCGAGCAGGCTGCGCGCCTCGAACAGTTGCGCAAGGAGCGTGACAACGCCGCCGTCACCAAGGGTCTGGACGCTCTGCGCAAGGCTGCCGAAGGCACCGACAACGTCCTCTTCCCGATGCGCGAGGCGCTCGCCGCCCGCGCCACCGGGGGAGAGGTCAGCAGCGCGCTGCGCGATGTCTGGGGGATGTACGTCCCGCGCGAACAGTTCTGATGCGAGACCTGGTCAGCGGCACCCGACGTAGGGCGTCCTTCTTCGGCAGTCACTTCATGGCGATCTGCTTGAGTCTGCTGATGCTCGTGCTTGCTGCGACGCTGCTCACCAACTGCCAGGGCAGCGACAGCAAGGACGCGGCCTCGACGCGCAGCTACGAACGCACCACCAGCACGTCCACGACCTCCACCGCGAAAGACGGCCTGCGCACGGTCGACTATGCCGAGCTGCCCACCCAGGCCAAGGCGACGATCAAACTCATCGACGACGGCGGCCCGTTCCCCTACCCCCGCGACGACGGCAAGACCTACCGCAATCTGGAAGGGCACCTGCCCAAGCAGAAGGCCGGCTACTACAAGGAGTACACGGTCAGGACGCCCGGTGAGTCCGACCGGGGCGCCCGGCGCATCGTGGCCGGCAGGGACGGCACGATGTACTACACGTCCGACCACTACGACAGCTTCCGGAGGATCATCCGATGAGCAGCCTGACCGTCACGCTGGCGCGCAAGGAGTCCGCCGTCCTGCGCTCGCAGCGCAGCGTGCGGGAGATCGCGGCTGTCGGGGAGCGGGCCGGCTGGACCGTGGTCGGCCTTGCTCTGGAGGCACCGACCGACAAGGCCGCCTTCCTCGACAAGTGCGCGGACGCATTCGACCTGCCGGACTGGTTCGGGCACAACTGGGACGCCCTCGCCGACTGCATCGACGACATCCAGCACGAGCCCGGCACCCTGGTGGTGTTCGACGGTGCGCATCACCTTGCCGAGCACGATCTGGAGGTCGTCCGGCAGATCTTCACCGAGCGGGTGGACCTCGGTCCGCAGCCGTTCGTAGTCGTCGCGACCTCGGGCGCTGCCGGTCGCGACACCGACAAGCCGTAGACTCCATCGGTTGTGACCACCACTGCTTCTGCCACCGCGACCCTGATCGACCGGCTCGCTGCGCAGGTCACCGCGCTCGAGCCCGAGCTGATCGAAGTGCGTCGCCACTTCCACCAGCACCCCGAGATCGCGTTCCAGGAGCACCACACCACCCAGCGGGTGCGCGACACCCTCGTCGCCGCGGGCATCTGCGTCCGCGAGTTCGACGGCACCGGTCTGGTCGCTGAGGTCGGCCCGGCCCAGCCGTCCTTCCGCTCCGCACTGCGCGCCGACCTGGACGCGCTGCCGATCCCGGAGCGCACCGGTCTGGAGTTCGCGTCCCGCTCGGCGAACATCTGCCACGCGTGCGGTCATGATGTCCACACCTCTGCGGTGCTGGGTGCGGCGCTGGCGATGAAGAAGCACGAGGACGAACTCACCGAGCTCGGCACAGCGGTCCGGTTCATCTTCCAGCCGGCCGAGGAGGTCGTGCCCGGAGGCGCGCACACCGTCCTTGAAGAGCGCGCACTCGACGGCGTCGACCGCGTGTTCGCCGTGCACTGCGACCCGCACATCGACGTCGGCACGGTCGGATTGGCCGCCGGCCCGATCACCGCGGCGTGCGACGGCATCCACGTCATGGTCAGCGGACGGGGCGGTCACACCAGCCGCCCGCACCTGACCCAGGACGTCGTGTTCGCGCTCGCGAAGATCATCAGCGAACTGCCCGCCGTCATCTCGCGCCGGATCGACCCTCGCGCCGGGGCCACCCTGGTCTGGGGCGAGGTGCACGCTGGTAACGCCAGCAATGTCATCCCTGCGGTCGGCGAGGCACACGGCACGCTGCGCATCCTGGACGCCCAGGCGTGGGACGAGGTCGGGGCGCTCATCGAGCCGACCATCCACGAGATCGCCGCGCCCTACAAGGTCAAGGTCGAGGTGCGTCACGTCCGCGGCGTCCCGCCGGTCGTCAACGACGCGGACGCGGTCAGCGCGCTGAGCCTGGCGAGCCTGCGCGCTGTGGGGCCGCACTCGGTCGTCCCGACCCGTCAGTCGATGGGCGGTGAGGACTTCAGCTGGATGCTGCGCGACCGTCCCGGAGCCATGGCACGCCTGGGCACACGTACTCCCGGTGGCAAGACGTTCGAGCTGCACCAGGGTGATCTGGTGGTCGACGAACGGGCCATCGGGATCGGCGCTCGGCTGCTCGCCGGGGCCGCGCTGGTGCGTCCGACCGAGCACTGAACCGGCGATAGCAGACCTGGTTGGACGGCCGGTGACCGTTCGGTAACGGTTCCCCGGGAACGGACTGACCGGGCTTCTACCCGGGGGTAGAGTTCGGACCGCTTGCCCGGTACATCATGCGGGCCGGCGGTCCCGGGATGCGATGACACGTCGCGTCCGGGAAACCCCCGAGAACCAGAAGGAGACACCGTGCGCACGGTGAAGAAGCTTGCGGTCGCCTCGGCCGTCACGATGTTGTCGCTCGGCATGACCGCCTGCGGCTCAAACAAGAGCGACGAGAACAGCTCGGCCCCCGCGGGCTCGAACAGCGGCTCGGCCTCGAACTCGAAGGGTGCCCTCAAGGTCGCCCTCGCCTTCGACGTGGGTGGCCGCGGTGACCACTCCTTCAACGACTCCGCCGCCGCGGGTGTCGACAAGGCGAAGAAGGAGTTCAACCTCACCACCTCCGACGTCTCGGCCAACCACGGTGAGAACGACGCCGCACGCGTCTCGCGTCTGCAGCAGCTTGCGCAGTCGGGCAACAACGCGATCGTCGCCGTCGGCTTCGCCTATGCGCCGGCCATCGGCAAGGTCGCCAAGCAGTTCCCCAAGGTCAGCTTCGCGATGGTCGACGACGCTTCGCCCGACTCCAAGGGTGCGAACGTCGACCAGATCACCTTCACCGAGCACGAGGGCTCCTACCTCGCCGGTGCCGCCGCCGCGCTGAAGAGCAAGAGCGGACACATCGGTTTCGTCGGCGGCGTCGAGGTGCCGCTGATCAAGAAGTTCGAGGCCGGCTACGTCGCTGGTGCGAAGAAGGTCAACCCGAACATCAAGATCGACCGCACCTACCTGACCCAGCCGCCGGAGTTCAGCGGCTTCGCCGACCCGGCGAAGGGCAAGACCGCCGCGCAGGGCATGTTCCAGAACGGCGCCGACATCGTCTACCACGCTGCCGGCAAGTCCGGTGACGGCGTCTTCGAGGCGACCAAGGCGGCCGGCGCAGGCAAGTGGGCCATCGGTGTCGACTCCGACCAGGCGTTGACCGCCCCGGCAGCAGTGCGGCCGATCATCCTGACCTCGATGGTCAAGGGTGTCGACGTCGGTGTGTACAACTTCCTCAAGGCTGTGCACGAGGGCAAGTTCAAGGGCGGCAACAGCGTCTACAGCCTCAAGGAGGGTGGCGTTTCGCTGTCGACCACGGGTGGCCACATCAAGGACATCCAGGGCAAGCTCGACGAGCTGAAGAAGGGCATCGAGGACGGCTCCATCAAGGTCCCGTCCGCCTGAGACGACTCGTTCGGACGATGACCTGCGAGCTGTCGTCCGAGTAGTTAATGAGCAAATGGCCGCGGCCCGGTGCGTCGTATATGGTGCGCACCGGGCTTCGGCTTTTGTGAGGCCGGTCACGGGCTGCCTTCGGGCACCGAGCAGGAGAGTGCATCATCGCCGAGTTGAGCAAGGACGCTCCGCAGGACCGTCCGTCCCCGACACCGTCCACCGGGATCGACAATGCCGTCGAGGTTCGCGGCGTCACCAAGCGCTTCCCGGGCGTCGTGGCCAACAAGGACATCGACATCACCGTGCGCCGCGGCACGATCCACGCGCTCGTCGGTGAGAACGGCGCCGGTAAATCCACGCTGATGAAGATCCTGTACGGCGTGCAGAAACAGGACGAGGGCACGATCGCCATCGACGGCAAGGTCGTCCCGCTGAACAGCCCCTCGGATGCCATCGCCGCCGGCATCGGCATGGTGTTCCAGCACTTCAAGCTTGCCGACAACCTGACGGTGCTCGAGAACGTCGTGCTCGGCGCCGAGAAGCTGCACGGCATCGGCGCCAAGGCGCGCGCCAAGATCGAGGAGATCTCGGCGACCTACGGCCTCGGCATCCGTCCCGGTGACCTGGTCGAGAAGCTCGGCGTCGGCGATCGCCAGCGGGTGGAAATTCTCAAGGTGCTCTACCGTGGCGCGAAGATCATCATCCTCGACGAGCCGACCGCGGTGCTCGTGCCGCAGGAGGTCGACGAACTCTTCGACAACCTCATCGGGCTCAAGGGCGAAGGCCTGACGGTCATCTTCATCTCGCACAAGCTGGACGAGGTGCGCAAGGTCGCCGACGAGATCACTGTCATCCGTCGCGGCACCACCGTCGGCACCGCCGATCCCAAGCAGATCACCTCGCGGCAACTCGCCGAGATGATGGTTGGCTCCGAGCTTCCGACACCCGAGACCACCGAGTCGACGGTCACAGACAAGGTCGTCCTGGACGTCCGCGGCCTCAGCCTGCGCGAGCTCGGCGTCGCGCCGGTGCTCAGCGACATCGACCTTACGATCCACGCCGGAGAGGTGCTCGGCATCGCGGGTGTCGAAGGCAACGGCCAGGCGGAGTTGGTCGAGGTCATCATGGGCATGCGCGAACCCAGCGCCGGGCACATCACCTACCTCGGCCAGGACATCACCGACTGGGACACCCGCCGCATCCGTGAGTCGGGCGTGGGCTTCATCCCCGAGGACCGTCACCGTCACGGACTCGTGCTCGAAGCCCCGTTGTGGGAGAACCGGATGCTCGGGCACCAGACCGAGGAACCGAACTCCAAGGGAATGATGTTGTCTCCCAAGGCAGCTCAGGCCGATACCGTCCGGATCGTCGAGCAGTACGACGTCCGCACCCCTTCGATCAACGTGATGGCGAGCTCGCTGTCCGGCGGTAACCAGCAGAAGCTGATCGTCGGGCGCGAGATGAGCCACAACCCCAAGGTGCTCATCGCCGCCCACCCGACCCGCGGTGTCGACGTCGGCGCGCAAGCCGCGATCTGGGACCACATCCGCGACGCGCGCCGCGAAGGCCTGGCGGTGCTGCTGATCTCGGCCGACCTGGACGAGTTGATCGGTCTGTCCGACACCATCCGAGTCATCCTGCGTGGACGCCTGTCCGGTGAGTTCGAGCCCTCGAAGGTCACCGCCGAAGACCTCGGCGCCGCCATGACCGGCGCCTCGCACGACGAAGAGAGGGCCTCGTGAGCAACAGCCCGACGTCCGACGCAAAGACCGGCACGAAGACCGAGCCGGCGAACGTGTCAAGGAAGACCGTCGACTGGCAGAAGATCGGACTGGCCGTCCTCGCGCCGTTGTTGGCGATCGCCGTCGCCGTCGTCATCACCTCGCTGGTGTTGTTGATCTCCGGCGACCCGATCGGGCCGGTGTGGAAGGTCTTCCTGTCGACGCCCGCCGAGGGGATGCCGGCCACGATCCTCAACGACACCGCCGTCCTCTACCTGTCCGGTGCCGCGGTCGCGATCGGGTTCCGGATGAACCTGTTCAACATCGGCGTCGACGGGCAGTACCGCGTCGGTATGTTCGCGGCCGCGTGGTTCGCCGGCAACGCCTGGCTGCCCGGTCCCCTCAACGTGATCGTCGCGATCGTCGTCGCGATGATCGCGGCCGCGTTCTGGGCCTGGATCGCAGGCATCCTGAAGGTCAAGCGTGGTGTCTCCGAGGTCATCTCGACGATCATGCTGAACTCCATCGCGACCGGCCTGGTGGCCTGGCTGCTCACCCGCACCGCCACGTCGGTGGAGGGATCGAACGCCACGTCCACCAAGCGGATCCCGGAGAGCTCGCACGTGCCCGCACTGCCGTTCTGGAACACCGACTTCAGCAATGTGTTCGGTCTGTCGCTGCTCGCGGTGGTGGTCGGCGTCCTCTACTGGTTCGTCCTCGGACGCACCCGGTTCGGCTTCGATCTGCGCACGACCGGGTCTTCCGAGACGGCCGCGGTCGCCAGCGGCATCAACGTCAAGAAGATGACGCTGACCGCGATGGTGATCTCCGGCGCGGTGGCCGGTCTGATCGGCATGCCGCAGTTGTTCGGCAATGACTACGCGTACGGGACCAACAGCCAGGCAGGCCTCGGCTTCGCGGGCATCGCGGTCGCGCTGATCGGTCGTAACCACCCGGTCGGTATCGCCTTCGGTGCGTTCCTTTGGGCGTTCCTGAACGCGCAGTCGAACAGCCTGCAGATCAACGCCGGAGTGAGCCCGGCGTTGGTGAACATCATCCAGGGCATCATGGTGCTCGCCGTGATCATCGCCTACGAGATCGTCCGTCGCATCGGTGTTCGAGCCGAGCGTAGGAAGGTGGCCCAGCAGTTGGCCGCCACCCCGTCGCCCGTCGCAGCACAAGGAGCCTCGGCATGAGCTCGGCAACGTTGACCCGCAAGCGCCGCGACACCGGTACGCCTTCGCGTTTCGCACTGCCCACGAGCAAGTGGGCGCGGGCCGGCCTGGCGATCTTCGCGGTCGTCCTGCTGCTGTCGATCCTGCGCACCATCTCCGGCGCGAACGACATGGACTCCTCCGGTGCGATCGCCGCAGCCCTCGCTCTGGCCGTCCCGATCGCGCTCGCCGCGCTCGGTGGTCTGTGGGCGGAGCGGGCCGGCATCGTCAACATCGGTCTCGAGGGAATGATGATCCTCGGCACCTGGGCGGCGGCGTTCGGCACGATCAAGGGTGGCGTGGTCGTCGGCATCATCTGCGGCATCCTCGGCGGCGCCTTCGGTGGCGCACTGCACGCCCTCGCGACCGTGGTGTTCGGCGTCGACCACATCGTCTCCGGCGTCGCGATCAACATCATCGGCCTGGGTCTTGCCAAATACCTCGCCGACCGTGTCTTCTCCACGATGGAGGGCGGCGGTCCGACGCAGTCGCCGGCCTTGGACGACGTCTGGTCGTTCAGCGTCCCGGGGGTGGACGCGCTGAAGGACATCGAGGCCAAACACTGGTTCTTCGTCTCCGACGTCGCCGGCATCCTCGGCGGCCTCGGCACCAACCTGTCGATGCTCACCGTGCTCGCGGTGGCACTGGTCATCGGCTCGATCTTCGTGCTGTGGCGCACCACCTTCGGTCTTCGCCTGCGTTCCTGTGGTGAGAACCCTTGGGCCGCAGAGACTCTCGGTATCAACGTCCTGATGTACAAGTTCATCGCCGTGCTGATCTCCGGCGGCCTCGCCGGCCTGGGCGGCGCGTTCCTGGCGATGGTCGCCGGCAACGGCTACGTCGAGGGACAGACCGGTGGACGTGGCTACATCGGCCTTGCCGCGATGATCTTCGGCAACTGGCAGCCGATCGGCCTCGCCGTCGGAGCACTGCTGTTCGGCTACACCGACGCGATCCAGTTGCGTCAGGGTGGCCCGACGCTGCACGCGCTGCTGCTCGCGGTCTCCGTCACGCTGATCCTGATCGGTCTGTGGCAGCTGATCCGCAACAAGCGGATCATCTCCGGTGTCCTCGGACTGGTGCTCGGTGCCGCGCTGCTGTACTACTACTTCACCAGTGACTCGGTGCCCACCCAGTTCACCTCGATGACCCCGTACGTGACCACCTTGTTGGTGATGGCCGTCTCCTCGCAGCGATTACGAATGCCCGCGGCCGACGGGCAGGTCTATCGGAAGGGACAGGCCGGCTGATGTCTGACATCGACTGGGAAGTGTTGCACCGCAAGGCGATCGAGGCGATGCGCCGCGCGTACGCGCCGTACAGCAATTTCCCGGTCGGCGTCGCCGGCTTGGTCGACGACGGGCGCATCGTGTCGGGTTGCAATGTCGAGAACGCGTCCTACGGCGTCGGCCTGTGTGCCGAGTGCGGGATGGTCAGTGAACTGGCCCGCACCGGCGGTGGACGCCTGACCGCGGTCTACTGCGTCGGCGGTGACGAGTCCGCGCTCATGCCCTGCGGACGCTGCCGGCAGCTCTTGTGGGAACACGGGGGGCCGGCGTGCCTGCTGCAGACCCCGCTCGGGGTGAAGCCGATGTCCGAAGTACTGCCACAGGCCTTCGGCCCCGACAACCTCACCTGACCGCTGGTTGAGGTGCTGCCGCAGGCCTTCGGCCCCGACAACCTCACCTGACCGCTGGTTGAGCCCTGCGGATGAGGAACGAATCCGCAAGCGCCGAAACCCGGTGAGATGACCGCCCAGGGCCGGTCGTTGTCAGGCGGTTCCGTATCGCCTTCCGGCGGTGCACTTTCCTGGGACGGGGAGTTCGAAGTTTGCGCAGTTACGTACAAAGGCCCGGGTTACGTCCGGATGCGCACGTTATAACGTGCGTATCCGGATGCAGCGCGGGCACCTGTACGTAACCAGCGCATCTGTACCTACGGTGCGCATCGTTGCCGACGGCAAAGGCGAGAAAGCAGCGGAAGCCCCAAACCCGGTTACTTCAAAGCCGCTTCAGGACCGGACGCCACGAGAAGCCGACGGCCGGAAGGGGATACAAAACCGTCCGTCGAACCGAACGTTCCAACCGGCGAACTCGAAACGTGGTCGCTGAAGAGCCGATCAGCTCGGCAGTGGCAGGTCGGTCGGAATGGAGCCGTTGAAGCTCTTGGACGCGCACGTACCGCTGACCTGGGTGAACGTCTGCGAGTCGGCCGGATCGACCTCGCCGGGCTTGCCGTTCTTGATCGCGTTCAACGTCTTGGCCGAGAACCTGTCGTAGCCCTCGTCCACCATGCACCCGGCAAGCTTGTCGGCGGCGGGACCGGGAATGTGCTGGCCCTGGTAGTACTGCTTCAGACCGTTCTTGACCTCGTCCTTGGAGGGCTTGCCGGCCGCCTGATCGTTGGATTCGCCGGGAGCACTCGACTCAGGCGACCTCGACTCGCTCGAACCACCGTCACTCTTGTCGCCGTTGTCTGCCTGCGAAGACGTCGCCGGCTCGGAGTTCTTGGAATCGTCGCCCAGCATGCCGCACCCGGTGAGTCCGAGAGGAGCAGCGAGCAACAGAGCGGCGGCAGACAGCGACAAAGAACGCTTGCGGGACATAGTGTTCCTCCGGGAGGCAGGCCAGTGGCGTTGATGGTCCTAGTTGTAGCCCGATGACTCGGCGCACTGGGCGTGTGACGCGGACCCCGCCCTGATGGTTCCGCGATGACCGCGTCCAGCTGCACATGGTTGGATCGATGCATGAGTGAGCGTTTCGATGCCGTCGACGTGATCCGCACCAAGCGGGACAAGCAGACGCTGAGCGACGAACAGATCGACTGGGTCGTCGACGCGTACACCCGCGAGGTGGTCGCCGACGAACAGATGGCGGCGCTGGCGATGGCCATCCTGCTGAACGGAATGACGCGCGAGGAGATCTCCCGCTGGACGAACGCGATGATCGCCTCCGGCGAGCGCATGGACTTCTCCTCGCTGTCGCGTCCCACCGCCGACAAGCACTCCACCGGTGGCGTCGGCGACAAGATCACGCTCCCGCTCGCGCCGCTCGTGGCCGCGTGCGGCGTTGCCGTACCGCAGCTGTCCGGTCGCGGCCTGGGCCACACCGGCGGCACGCTCGACAAGCTCGAGGCGATCCCCGGCTGGCAAGCCTCGCTCAGCAACGAGGCGATGCTCGATCAGCTGGAGGAGATAGGCGCGGTCATCTGCGCCGCCGGCAGCGGACTGGCACCGGCCGACAAGCGCCTCTACGCGCTGCGCGACGTGACCGGCACGGTCGAGGCGATCCCGTTGATCGCGAGTTCGATCATGAGCAAGAAGATCGCCGAGGGCACCGGCGCATTGGTGCTCGACGTGAAGGTCGGTTCGGGTGCGTTCATGAAGGACGTCGAGAACGCCCGCGAGCTCGCCTCGACCATGGTGCAACTCGGCAAGGACGCAGGCGTCACCACCGTCGCGTTGCTCACCGACATGTCGACGCCGCTCGGCCTCACCGCCGGCAACGGGCTCGAGGTGCAGGAGTCGGTCGAGGTCCTCGCCGGTGGCGGTCCGTCCGACGTCGTCGAACTCACCGTCGAACTCGCCCGCGAGATGCTCAAGGCCGCCGGCAAGGACGACGTAGACCCCGCCGACGCACTCAAGGACGGCCGGGCGATGGACGTGTGGCGCACGATGATCGCCGCCCAGGGCGGTGACCCGGACGCCGAACTGCCGACTGCCAAGGAGACCCAGGTCATCGAGGCCGACGCGGACGGTGTCGTCATCGAACTCGACGCGCTTGCGGTCGGTGTGGCCGCCTGGCGGCTCGGCGCCGGACGTGCCCGCAAGGAGGACAAGGTGCAGGCGGCGGCCGGCGTCCAGATGCACGCCAAGCCGGGCGACCGCGTCCGCAAGGGCGACCCGTTGCTGACCCTGCACACCGACACCCCCGAGAAGTTCGAGCGCGCGGCCGAGGCTCTCGAGGGCAAATGGGCCATCGGGGAGTCGGCGGACGACCGCCCCGACCTCATCATCGATCGAATTTCCTAGAAGGACGACGACATGGTTGAGCACTACGACGAAGCAATCCGGATCCCCGTCCCGGGCGGGAAGATCATCGACGAGCACATCGGTGCGGCGAGCACGGGCGAGACGTCGATCTCGGTCGCGCACATGGTCGCGCCCGCCGGTTGGGACGAGCCCTTCCAGACCCCGCAGTTCGACGAGTACACGATCGTGCTCAAGGGCACCGTGATCGTCGACCACGACGGTGGCCGGTTGGAGGTCAACGCTGGTGAGTCAGTGAAAACCGTTGCCGGCGAACGCATTCGCTACTCCTGTGGACATCAAGGTGCGGAGTACATCGCGGTCTGTCTGCCGGCGTTCAGCCCCGACACCGTCAACCGGGAGGACTGAGCGATGCACGAGGTTCGTCCGAAGATCAAGGCCCTGCCGAAGGTGCTGCTGCACGACCACCTCGACGGTGGGGTGCGTCCGCAGACCGTCCTCGAACTGGCCAGGGAAGTCGGGTACGACGGTCTGCCGGTCGACGACGTCCAAGGACTCGCGGATTGGTTCCGCGATAGCGCCGACTCCGGCTCGCTCGTCCGTTACCTGGAGACCTTCGCCCAGACGGTCGCCGTGATGCAGACCCGGGACGCGTTGTTCCGGGTGGCGTCGGAATGCGCCCAGGACCTTGCGGACGACGCAGTCGTCTATGCCGAGGTGCGTTACGCACCCGAGCAGCACCTCGAACAGGGTCTGACCCTGGAGCAGGTGATCGAGGCGGTGAACGCGGGATTCCGCCACGGTGAGGCGCGTGCCGCCTCGGCCGGCCACCCGATCCGGGTTCGTGCGTTGCTGACCGCGATGCGGCACGCTGCCAAGAGCCGCGACATCGCCGAACTCGCCGTGCGCTACCGCGACCAGGAGGTCGCTGGGTTCGACATCGCTGGGGCCGAGGCCGGCTACCCGCCCACCCGTCACCTGGACGCGTTCGAGTACCTGCGCCGAGAGAACGCACACTTCACCATCCACGCCGGGGAGGCGTTCGGCCTGCCGAGCATCTGGGAAGCCATCCAGTGGTGCGGTGCCGAGCGCCTCGGTCACGGCGTGCGAATCGTCGACGACATCGATGTTTCCGAGACCGATCCGAAACTCGGCCGGCTGGCGGCGTTCGTGCGCGACCGGCGCATCCCGTTGGAGATGTGCCCGTCATCGAACATCCAGACTGGTGCCGCCGAATCCATTGCGGCACACCCGATCACGATGCTGAAGGACCTTCACTTCAGGGTCACGCTGAACACCGACAACCGGTTGATGAGCGATACCTCGATGTCGTGGGAGATGCAGAAACTGGTCGACGAAGCCGGCTGGGACCTGGACGACCTGCGCTGGGTGACGGTGAACGCGATGAAGTCGGCGTTCCTGCCGTTCGAACAGCGACTCGCCCTGATCAACGACGTGATCAAGCCCGGTTACGAAGCGGCGGCCCGCGGCGCCCTGAGCTGAGTTCGTTTTCGCTGGTTGAGCCGGTCTGCGTAGGTCCGTCCGCGGGAGCCGAACGTTTCCGCTGGTTGAGCCTGGCAGCGTAGGTCCGTCCGCGGGTGCCGAACGTTTCCGCTGGTTGAGCCACGCTGATGACGAAGGAATCAGCGTGCGCCGAAACCCGGTGAGGTTCACGGCTGCTCGTCCACGTGTTGTCGGGTGGGCGTCGCAGGTTGCGTTGGTTTCGGCGCGCGTGACTTCGTTCCTCAGTCACGCGGCTCAACCAGCGATGGCGACTCAGCGCAGGACGCGGGCGCGTAGGGCGGCTTCGCGCTGGAGGCGTTCACGGTCACGCTTGCGCCGTTCGGCGAGCACCGCGGCGAGCACGGCGTCCATCGGGGCGCCCGGGGGCGGGGCAGGAGACACCCGCGGCATCACTTCGGCCAGCAGCGCGCGTCCGACCTGCTCGCGTGCGACCGGGCTCAGCATGTCGGTGCGGGTGAGGTACTGCCGGATCTGCATGGCGACGCCGTCGGGCAGCGCGCCCATGTCGGCTCCGGACGCCCACGGAATCAGCGCAGGTGGCATCCACGGGCCCGGCGGCAAGCGCATCGCGGTCTCTTCGCGTACGACATAGGTGCCGGCGGCGAGGTCGCCGATCCGTTTCGCGCGCGTGGACAACATCGCGCTGACGACTGCGGGCACGCCCATCAGCAACCAGATCTCGATGATGCCGACAAGGCCACGCACGAACGCATGCCGGAAGGTGATCGGACCACCGTCGTCACGGACCACGCGCAGCTTCATCACGAGCTTGCCGAGGCTGCGGCCTCGGGTGAGCAGCTCAACACCCACCGGGACCACCAGGAAACCGGTGACGGTGAGCAGGATCCCGATGATCGCGGCCTGAGCTTCGGTCACGCTGCCGCCCAGCCAGGAGAGTGCAAGTGTGGCGAGGACGAACCCGGAGAAGATCACGATGTAATCGATGATCGCGGCAATGATCAGCAACGCCACGGAAGTCGCGGGCACATCGATGAGCACACCCTCACCGGTGATCATCGAGTCGACGTCGGACCCGCGTAGCGCACGCTTCGGTGCGGCGGGGGAAGTCGTCGAGTTCGCCATCACCCGCAGCGTACAGTTCGGGTGTGGATCTGGACGCTTACGTGGAGGCGCACGGACACGAGTGGGCCCGCCTGCAGGCGCTGACCACGAAGCGTCGACTCGACGTGTCGGAGTCCGACGAACTCCTCGACCTCTACCAGCGCACCGCCACCCATCTGTCCCATATCCGCTCCACCGCGCCCGATCCCGGTGTGACCCAGTACCTCTCGACGATTCTCGCGAAGTCGCGGGCCAAGGCGATGGGCACGCGGTCGAGTTCGTGGACGGCGGTGGCGGGATTCTTCGTCGAGACGTTCCCGGCGATGTTGTACCGCTCCCGCCGCTGGTGGCTGATCACGATGTTCGCCAACTACGCGGTCGCCCTGGCGCTCGGGTGGTGGGTGATGGCGCACCCCGGCGTCCAGTCGTCGATGTTGTCCGCAGAAGAGATCGACCAACTGGTCAACCACGACTTCGAGAACTACTACCACGAGAGTTCGAACGCCGACTTCGCCGCTCGTGTGTGGACGAACAACGCCTGGGTGGCCGCCGTCTGCCTCGCGGCCGGAGCGCTCGGTCTGCCGGTCATCTACATGCTTTGGCAGAACATCTCCAACCTCGGACTCATCGGCGGACTGATGGCAGATCACGGCCGCCTCGACCTGTTCTTCGGGATGATCCTTCCGCACGGATTGCTCGAGCTGACAGCGGTTTTCGTCGCCGCGGGCGCCGGTCTTCGGATGTTCTGGTCGTGGGTCGAGCCGGGGCACCGCAGCCGGGCGAGCAACTTCGCCCGCGAGGCGCGTTCGACGATGACGCTGGCTCTCGGACTCATCGTCGTGCTGTTCGTAACGGGTCTGATCGAAGGCTTCGTGACACCGTCCGGACTACCGACCTGGGCGCGCATTGCCGTCGGCGTCATCGCCGAACTGCTGTTCTTCGTCTACGTGTGGACCCTCGGCAGGGACGCCGCACGACGCGGTGTCACCGGCGACCTCACCGGGGTCGACGCCACCGCCGAAGCGCCGTCGCGCGGCTGAGTCAGATCGAGAGCCGAGTACCGCGGTTCGCGGACTCGGCGGCCTGGGCCACCCAGTCGGGGAGTCGGCCTGCACGCCCGCACCGAGGATCCTCACCGGACTCGCAGTGTGGTCACAGCAACCCCTGACGTTTGAGCAGCAGGTAGTGGTCGACGAGTGCGACCGGCAGCTTGTCGGCGGGCTCGTCGATGACCGTCGCACCCAGGCGGCTGAGCGCGGACGTGGTGCGGGCACGCTGTTGCATCGTGCGTTCGGCGGCAGCGGCTTCGTAGGTCTGCGCGATTCCGTCGCGCTGGGCTGCAGCCTGCACGACCGAGCGGTCGGCCACGGAGGCGACGACGACCCGGTGGTGCTTGGTGAGGCCGGGCAGCACCGGAAGAAGGCCTTCCTCCAGGGCGGCCGGTTCGAGCGGAGTCAGCAGCACGACGAGTGACCGGCGGCGGGTAAGACTGTTGACCGCACCGGCGAGCGTGTTCCAATTCGCTTCCAGCAGAACGGCTTCCAGCGGTGCCATCGCGGTCACCATCGAATGCAGCAACTCCGAGCGGTCCGACTTTCCGATCACCCGTCCGCGCACTGTGCGGTCGCCTGCGATGAGATCGACGCGATCGCCTGCGCGGGAGGCGACCGCGGTCAGCAGTAGTGCAGCATCCATCGCCGAGTCGAGCCGCGGCATGTCGTCAATGCGTCCGGCGCTGGTGCGTGAGGTGTCGAGCACCAGGATGATCCGGCGGTCGCGTTCGGGTTGCCAGGTGCGCACGACCGGGTGTTGGCGGCGAGCAGTGGCTCGCCAGTCGATGCTGCGCACGTCATCACCGTCGACGTAGTCACGCAACGAGTCGAACTCGGTGCCCTGGCCGCGGATGCGCACCGCCGAGCGTCCGTCGATCTGACGCAGTTGAGCGAGTTTGCTCGGCAGATGCTTGCGGGAGGCGAACGGGGGTAGGCAGCGCACGAACCCCGGCAGCTCGAAGGAGCGCTGTCGAGCCGCGAGGCCCATCGGGCCGAACGACCGCACCGTCACCCGGTCGGCTCGCCGGTCGCCACGCCGGGTCGGTGACAACGTGGTGGTCAGTCGGCGGGTCTCGCCGCCGGGTATCCGGGCATCGTGCCGGTCGCGGCCGGCCCCGGCGGACGGCTGCCAGGCGTCCCGGATCAGTGCGTGCAGCGTCCGACCGGTCGGGTTGCGTACCAGCAGACTCGTCGTCGTGCTCTCGCCCAGCCGCACCGACTCGACGGGTTCCCGGCTCAGGGCGAGCTTCTTCGGCGACGGCGCCGACAGCAGGTCGAGCGCGACGAGCACACCGACCAGCGCCAGCCACAGCCAGACCGACGACTGCTGCGGACGCAGCACGACGAACACCAGGCCCAGCAGGGCCAGGAGCACGGTGCGTCCGGTGACAGCCATCAGTGGGTCCTCAGCAAGTCGTCAGCAGGTCGTCAGCGGGTCGTCAGCGCGGCACCGGGACGGCGCCGATGGCCGACCGCAGGACGTTCTCGGTGGTGACGCCTTCGAGTTCGGCCTCCGGGCGCAGCGCGAGACGGTGCGACAGTGTCGGCACGGCCATTGTCTGGACGTCGTCCGGAGTCACGAAGTTGCGGCCGTTCAGCCACGCCCAACCTCTGGCTGTGGACAGCAGTGCCGTCGCCCCGCGCGGGCTCACCCCGAGCGACAGCGACGGGGAGTGCCGGGTGGCGCGCGCGAGGTCGACGATGTAGGCCAGCACGTCCGGGCGCACCTCGACGGTTCGCACCGCCTGCGCGCCGGCGGTCAGGTCGGCAGGCGACGCGACGGCGCGGACGCCCGCGGCGCGCAGGTCCTTGGGATCGAATCCTTCGGCATGACGGCGCAGCACCTGCACCTCGTCGTCGCGCTCGGGCAACGGGATCGAAATCTTCATCATGAAGCGGTCCAGCTGTGCCTCCGGCAACGGATAGGTGCCTTCGTACTCGACCGGGTTCTGCGTGGCGGCGACCATGAACGGGTTCGGCAACGCACGCGGGGTGCCGTCGATCGACACCTGGCGCTCCTCCATCGCCTCCAGCAGCGACGACTGCGTCTTCGGGGGAGTGCGGTTGATCTCGTCGGCGAGCAGCAGGTTGGTGAACACCGGACCGGGCCGGAAGGTGAAATCCGAACTGCGCGAGTCGAACACGAGCGATCCGGTGATGTCGCCGGGCATCAGGTCGGGCGTGAACTGCACCCGCTTGGAGTCGATCGCCAGGCTTGCCGCAAGGGTGCGGATCAGCAGCGTCTTGGCCACACCGGGTACACCCTCGAGCAGGACATGGCCGCGCGCGAGCAGAGCGATCACGATCGCCGTGACGGCGGCATCCTGACCGACCACCGACTTCGCGACCTCGCTGCGCACCCGCTGCAACGCCTCGCGGGCCGCTTCGGGGTGAGCGGCATCCGGGTCGGGGGACTGGGACTTGTCCAGATCGGTCATCAGCGGCGGACCTGCCTTTCGAGTGCCGAGAGTTCATCGGCCAGTTTGCTCAACGTCGATTCGTCGATGGTTCGTGGGTCGTCGGCCAGCAGGACGCCTACCTCATGCGGTTCGCGTCCGCTGTGCAGCGCCACCTGGTGGACGAGGTGTTCGTCGTCGATGCCGGGCGGAAGGCCGAGGTAGCGACGCACACGGTCGCGGGTCGCCGAACGCAGCACCGCCGCCGTGCGGGAGGTGTCGCGAGCCTTGCGGTACAGCTGCCCGCGCGCGGCGGTGGTCTCGTTGGCGTGGACGATCACCGGCAGCGGTTCGGTCACCAGACGTCCGAGGCGTCGACCGCGCCAGAACATCAGGAGCAGCACGCAGGCCGAGATCAGCCAGAGCGCCGGCATCACCCACCTCGGGAACACCGTCTCCTGCTGCGCACTGGACGACTTCGGATCGAATCCGCCGGAGTACCAGAGGAGTTCGCTGGTCTGTCCGAGTGCTCGCAATCCGATTGCGGCGTTGTCGCCGGCCTTCATCGTGCTGTTGGTGAGGATGTCGGTGCTGCCGATGATCAGCAGTGCCGGACGCCCGTCGGCGGCCGGAAGTTCGAACACGACGCCCTCGGAGTCGTCACCGAAACAGGAAGTCGCACCCGCCGGAACGGCGTAGCTGACCGAGTCGGCCGACATGGTCAGCGAGCGAGCCCATGCCAGCGAGCATTCCCGGCCTGCGGCCGTCGCGCTCGACGTCCCGCCGGCTTCGGTGTTGATCTCGAACGCGTCCTTCAGCAGGTGCGGGTGTGGTGCGATCAGGATGAGTCGTGCGCTGTCGCGATGGGCAGACGCGATCTCGCGCAGCCGGTCGGCCGAGACGGACGTCGGGTCGCTCACCAGCACGGTCGTGCCCTTGCCCGGCGGTCGGTCTTGCAGCTCGTCGACATCGGTCACTCGATGCACGTCGACACCGTTGGCGCCGAGCACGCTCGCCACGGCCTCGGACCCGCCCTTGCCGGGGTTCTGCGGATCGAGCGGAATCTCGTTGCTGCGGTTGAGCATCGACATGACGCCGGCCACGACCAGCACGAGTGCAAGGACTGCAACGGCAGCGAACAGACGGCGGCGGGTCACCGCGTGACCGCCGGGTGCGCAGGACGGCTACGGGCGAGGGACGCATCGAGGTCACGCATCGCCTCGACGACCGGACGTGGCGGCACACGTCCGCCGTACCGCACCTCGTCGAACGTGCGTGCGGCGGCGTCGATATCGGCCCGGCGGTCGGGAAAGGCGTGCGAGAGTTCGTTCGCGACCTCGTGCGCTGTTGCGCCGGGTCGTGCGGAGACGATCGTGCGGTCGACACCCCGCCGGGCGAGCGCTCGGAAGTACTGCACATGGGCCAGGGCAGTGTCACCGTCCGCCAGCGCGCGGTCGCCCGCCGCGCGTAGTTCGTCCGCGTCGAGTTCGCTGAAGATGACCTCGTCCACGTCGTGGTCCGAGCCGCGTTCGGGTCCTTGACGACGTCGAATCCTGGTGAGGCCGAGTCCGATCAGAGCCGCCAGCATGATCAATACCAGGCCCAGCCAGAGGGGCGGCAGCGAGCCGGCGCCGTCGGTGAGATCGGCCAGTCGTTCGTTCAGCCAGTCCATCAACTTCTGCAGGAGCGTGCGCCGGTCGCCGTACTTGGGCTTGCTCAACTCGTGCTCGAGTTGCCTACGCGCGTCGTCGGACGACGGCTGCAGGGGCGGCTCGAGGCGGGCGAACATCGTCAGTGCAGGATCCGAGTCACTTCTGCCCGGCGGCCTTCATCAGCTCGAGGTCGAGCGCCTCACGCCGAATGCGCTGATCGATGTAGAGCAAACCGGTCACGCTGGAGCTGAACGGTGCGGTGATCGCCGTGGAGATGATCGTCATGACCTGCATGAAGACGACGAACCACAACGGCGTCGCAATTCCCGCGTCGGGGTCGGCGCCCGCGAGGAGCACGCCCATCCCGACGAGCACCGCGGGGAACAGGATCATCGAGGCGATCATGCCGACCAGCAATTGCGTGACGAGCGAGATCCCGAAGATCCGCCAGAACTGGCCGCGGGTGAGTTCCCAGGAACGCTTCAGCGACCGGACCGGGCCGATGCCCTCCAGTGTGACCGCAGCGGGGGAGAGCATCGTGCGGGTGCCGAGCCAGATCAGCAGTGCCAAGCCGGCGACGACGGCCAGGATGCCGACGATCACGGCAGCGATCTCACCACCGGCCAGGTAGGCGAGCAGGGTCACGCCGACCAGGACCGCAACGATCAGGATGCCGCCCAGCATCAACAGCAGGGTGGCGCCGAGCAGCGCCCAGATGCGCGGCTTCACCCGGGTCCATGCTTCGCCGATCGATGCGCGGTGACCGAGCACGGCCTCGGCCACGACCACGATCAACATGCCCGACAGCAGGATCGAGGCGAAGACCCCTACCAGTTGACCGACCGAGTTGGCGATCGACACCAGGGCATCGCCGGTGTTGTCCGCACCGAACGCGGTGTTGGTGATGAGCAACGTCAGCAACAGCGTCGGGATCGCGAACAGCGTCGAGATGACCAGCGACATGCCGAGGGTCGCCATCGGGTTGCCGCGGACCGTCCGGAACGCGCCCTCCAAGATGTCGCCGAGCACGAGCGGCCGCAACGGGATCACGCCGGGTTTGGGGGCGAACAAGCCTGGGGCAGGGCCGTATCGAGGTGCTTGAGGCGAGGGTGGACCGCCGTATGGACCAGTTTGTGGCGGCGGATACTGCTGGCCGTATCGAGGGCTCTGGCTGTGATCGGGTTGCGGGCCGCGTCCCGGTGCGTACTGGCCGTACTGCGGAGTGGGTGGCGGCGGGCCGTGGTGCGCCGGCTGCTCAGGCTGCCGTTCTCCCGAAGGACTGGCCCAGTTCGTCATGCACCGACCCTAACCTCCCGCTCCGCCTGCTTCGGGGTGACTGCACGCGCGCCACGCCGTACATGCGCGGCGACGATCCGCGGCTCGTCCATCGCCAACCGCAAACCTCGACGCGCGAGCACCGGCACCGACTTGCGCCGCTCGGACACGTCGCGCACGAACCGGCGTCCCATCGTGACCCAGCGGTTCTGCCGGACGCAGAACGCATCGCGCAACAAGTCCGCATCTCGCAGCAGGGCGATCAGGTCGGCGGCGAAGATCCCCTCGGCCACGACAGTGTCGGCGCTCGCCAGTTCGACGGTCGAGTGCCCGGCCGCCCGGGAGGTGGAGATGTCGTAGTCCGGCACCACGGTCCGGCCGGTCGTGCACAGATCCTGCAACGCGGCGAACGCGGCATCGATGTTCCAGGAGCCGACGACGTCCCAGTCGGGGATGCCCAGTGACGACATCGCCAGCGACGGATCGTCGCCGTCCTTGTAGAAGTCGTCCAGGCGCACGATCGGCCAGCCGTACGAGCGATGCAGGCGTTCGGCCAGGCGGGACTTCCCGGATCCGCTGGGGCCGCACAGGATCAGCACGCGTGCTCGTCGTTCGGACATCGATCGGGTTGCTCCTCGAGCATCGCTTGGGCGTTCTGGTGGCGCGATGAGAATACGGCAGCCCCCAGGTAGCCTGGCCGGGTGACGAAACCGAACCGTTCCCAGGTCGCGCAGATGGTCGACCACACCCTGCTCAAGCCCGAAGCCACCACGGACGACGTGCGTGCGCTCGTTGCCGACGGTGAGCGGCTGGGCGTCTACTCGGTGTGTGTGTCGCCGTCGATGCTGCCGCTGGAGACCTCGCTGCCCGTCGCAGTCGTCTGCGGGTTCCCGAGCGGGAAGCACACCTGCGCGGTGAAGGCGGCCGAGGCTGCCGAGTCCGCGAAGCTCGGCGCCGCGGAGATCGACATGGTCATCGACATCGGAGCCGCCCACGCCGGAGACTTCGACGCGGTCCAGGCCGACATCGCCGCGGTGCGCCAGGCTGCTCCGGACGTCGTCCTGAAGGTCATCATCGAGTCCGCCGCCCTGACCGACGAGCAGATCGTGGCGTGCTGCCAGGCGTCCGAGCGCGCCGGTGCGGACTTCGTGAAGACGTCCACCGGTTTCCACCCGGCAGGTGGCGCGAGCGCACACGCGGTGCGGCTGATGCGCGAGACCGTCGGCGACCGTCTCGGCGTCAAGGCGTCGGGTGGCATTCGCACCCCTGAAGCCGCTGCCGAGATGATCGAGGCGGGCGCGAACCGCCTCGGTCTGTCCGGCACCGAGTCCGTGCTCGCCGGTTTCGACGCCTGACCTCAGTGTCACAGGACAAGAATCCGGGCAACCCCGTCCGCACTTTCCGCCAGCGGGGTGCGTACGTGACCGGTTGGGTGTTGGTCGGCGTCTTCCTGGTCGTGCTCGTCGCGCTCGCGGTCGCGTCCGGGCTCGAGGTGGGTGCCACCGCGTTCCTGTTGGCTGCGGCGGGGGTGGTCTGGTTGATTCTCGTCCGTCCCGCAGTGCGGTTGAGCGCCGACGGGGTCCGTCTGGAGAATCTCGTCCGTGACATCCGGATGACGTGGCCGGCGGTCGACATGACCGAGGCCCGCTGGAACCTCAAGGTGGTTTCACCGGAAGGCGACGCGTACTCCTCCTGGGCGGTCTCGGCGCAGCGTCCGAAGATGACCGGGGGTGTCACCCCGACGCCGGGTGGACAGTTGCTCCCGACCACCGGCACCGATGTGCCGATGGGACAGGAGCACCGGTCCGGGTCCGCCGGCGCGGTCGCCTCGGCCATCGACGAGGCCAAGGCCGACTACGAGCGAGCCGTCGCCAAGGGTGCGATCGCCGAACAGAAGCCCGAGATTCACCGCACCGTCTCGCCGGTGGCCGCAGCAGGCTGGGCCGCGTGCCTGCTGGCCGTCGTGATCGGCTTCCTCAGCCTGTAGTCGGCCGCTTCGGACGAGGGCGGGTCGAGCAGGTGCGAGCGCCGCGATCGAGGCCTTATGCGGTTCGGTGGAAGGCGAGAACCGTCCCGGTCAGGCGGTGGTGAGACCCTCCATCTCGGCCCGGACGGCCGCGAGTCGTTGCGCGGTCTCGGCAGCGTCGTCACCGATGGCTTCGAGGTAGATCTTGAGCTTCGGTTCGGTGCCTGACGGTCGTACGATGATGCGTGTGTCGTCGGCCAGGTAGTAGCGCAGGCCCTCGGTCGGGGGCAGCGCGTCCGACCCTTCCGCAAGATCCTCCCTGCGGGAAACCGACTGTCCGGCAACGTTTTCCGGCGGGTTGTCGCGCAGTCGCTGCATGATGCGTCCGATGATCGACAGGTCATCGACCCGCACCGAGAAGCTGTCGGTGAGGTGGGCGCCATGGGTGCGGGCGAGTTCGGCGAGGACGTCGGGGATCGAACGCCCCGTGGCCTTCAATTCCGCAGCCAATTCGGCGATCAACAGACCGGCACTGATGCCGTCCTTGTCCCGGACGCCTGCGGGATCGACGCAGTAGCCGAGCGCTTCCTCGTAGCCGTACCGCAGACCGGGGACGCGGCTGATCCACTTGAACCCGGTGAGTGTCTCCTCGTGGGCGATGCCCGCGGCGCGGGCGATTGCGCCGAGCAGACGAGAGCTGACGATCGAGTTGGCGAACACCGAGCCTTCGGCGACACCGCGTTGCACCAAGTGGTGACCCAGGAGCGCACCCACTTCGTCGCCGCGCAACATTCGCCAGGTGCCGGCGTCCTCGATCGCGACGGCGCACCGGTCGGCGTCGGGGTCGTTGGCGATGACGATGTCGGCACCCACCTTCCGCGCCTCGGCGAGCGCAAGATCGATCGCTCCCGGCTCCTCTGGATTGGGGAAGCTGACGGTCGGGAATTCCGGATCCGGCTCCGCCTGCTCGGCGACAGGCTGGACGTCGGTGAAGCCGGCGCGGTGCAGGGCGTCGATCATCGTGGCCGACCCGACGCCGTGCAATGCGGTGTGCACGATCCGCAGGTCGCGCGGGCCGCCCGCCTCGACGACCGACGTCACCGACGCCAGGTAGTCGTCGATGATCGAGTCGTCGACCGTCTCCCAGCCGCCGTCGGCCTGAGCGACATCGGCCGCGCGCGGGAAGCGGTCGATCGCAGCGGCGATCTCGGCGTCCGCGGGTGGAACGATCTGGCTGCCGTCGCCGAGGTAGACCTTGTAACCGTTGTCCTGCGGCGGGTTGTGGCTGGCGGTCACCATCACTGCGGCGTCGGCGCCCAGGTGGCGAATCGCGAACGCCAACAACGGCGTCGGCAACGGATGGCTGAGCACGAGCGCGCGTCCGCCGGCTGCCACGACGACGGCCGCGGTGTCGCGGGCGAAGACGTCTGAGTTGTGGCGGGCGTCGAATCCGATCACCACGGTCACGTCGGGGCGACCCTGCGATTCCTGCAGGTACGCGGTCAGGCCGGCAGCAGCACGCAGCACGACGACGCGGTTCATCCGGTTCGGTCCGCCACCGAGCGCGCCGCGCAGCCCGGCGGTGCCGAACTCGAGCAGACCGGAGAACCGGTCGGCAAGCTCGGCGTCCGCGCTCTCATCGCCGCTTTGGGCGCGCTCCAGCAGGCTGGTCAGGCCGGCAGCGGTCTCGGCGTCGGGGTCGTCGGCGATCCACTCGCGGACGTCGTCGTGCACCTGGGTCATGACGGAACCTCGCTCAGAGCTTGCGGACGATCTGCGACAACAGGTCGGCGCAGCGACTCGCTGCAGCCTTGCCGGCGTCGATGACTTCCTCGTGCGACAGCGGCACCTCACTGATGCCGGCGGCCGCATTGGTGACCAGGCTGATGCCGAGGACCTCCAGGCCGACGTGGCGCGCGGCGATGGCCTCGAGCGCGGTCGACATGCCGACCAGATCGGCGCCGAGCACCTTGGCCATCTGTACCTCGGCGGGCGTCTCGTAGTGCGGCCCACGGAACTGCGCGTACACACCCTCGGGCAGGTCCGGGTCGACCGTGCGGGCCAACTCCCGCAGGCGCGAGGAGTACAGGTCGGTGAGATCGACGAAGGTCGCGCCCTCGAGCGGCGAGTTCGCGGTGAGGTTCAGGTGATCGCTGATCAGCACCGGCGTGCCGGGAGTCCAGTCAGGGTTCAACCCGCCGCAGCCGTTGGTCAGCACGACGGTGTCGCACCCGGCGGCCTTGGCGGTGCGGACGCCGTGCACGACCGCGCGCACCCCGCGTCCCTCGTAGTAGTGCGTGCGGGTGCCGTAGACCAGCGCGTGCTTGTCGGTGCCCTCGATGCGGATCGATCGCATCGTGCCCTTGTGGCCGGCGACGGCGGCCTTGGCGAATCCGGGCACCTGCTCGTTGTCGATCGTGGCGACGGTTTCGCCGAGCCGGTCGGCGGTGTCACCCCAACCGGAACCGAGCACCAGCGCCACGTCGTGCTTGTCGACGCCGGACAGCTCCCGGATCCGCCGTGCCGCCTGATCGGCGAGCTCGAAGGGGTCGACGTCGGCGAAGTCGGCGGTCTGCGTCTTGATGTTCGTCACGGCCGCCACAGTACCCAGCCGGACCCCCGGAACACACGACCTACTGCGTGGTTGGATGGGCGGGTGACTGGTCGACAGAAGTCAGTGGTGGTCATCGGCGGCGGTCCCGGTGGCTACGAATCCGCGTTGGTGGCCGCGCAACTCGGCGCCGCCGTCACGATCGTCGAGAGGGACGGACTCGGTGGCGCTGCGGTGCTCACCGACTGCGTCCCGAGCAAGACGCTGATCGCGACCTCCGACTTCATGTCGCGCTTCAAGGCGGCCGGACGTCTGGGTGTGCACTTCGAGGGGCACGAGGAGGACCAGCACGCCGAGGCGCACATCACCGAGGTCAACAGCCGCGTGCTGAAGCTGGCCAAGGCACAGAGCTACGACATCCGTGCTCAGGTCGAGAGCGTCGGCTGCCGCGTCGTGCACGGTTCGGCCTCGATCGTCGACAGTTCCACCGTGCGCCTGGTGCGGCAGGACGCCGAACCCGAGGAGATCAAGGCAGACGTCATCCTGCTGGCGGTCGGCACCACACCGCGGGTGATGGAGTCGGCGATGCCCGACGGCGAACGCATCCTGACCTGGCAGCAGATCTACGACCTGAAGGAACTGCCGGAGCACATGATCGTCGTCGGTTCCGGTGTCACCGGTGCCGAACTCGCCCACGCCTACCTCGGCCTGGGTTCGAAGGTGACGCTGGTGTCCTCCCGCGATCGCGTGCTTCCGGGCGAGGACGCCGACGCCGCCACGGTCATCGAGAACGTCTTTCGTCGCCGTGGCATGCAGGTGCTCAACCGCTCGCGTGCCCAGTCCGCGGTGCGCGACGGCGACAAGGTGACGGTCACCCTCGAGGACGGCCGGACGGTCGAGGGTTCGCACGCGCTGTTGGCCGTCGGTTCGATTCCGCAGACCAGGGGCATCGGACTCGAGGAGGTCGGTGTCGACCTCACGCCGTCGGGTCACATCAGCGTCGACCGTGTCTCCCGCACTTCCGTGCCTGGTATCTATGCCGCCGGCGACTGCACCGGCGTGCTGCCGCTGGCGTCCGTGGCCGCGATGCAGGGACGAATTGCCATGGCGCACGCACTCGGCGACGCGGTCGCCCCGCTGAACCTGCGCGGTGTCTGCGCGAACATCTTCACCGACCCCGAGATCGCCACGGTCGGTTACTCCCAGGCGGACGTCGACGAGGGCCGGATCGAGGCCCGCGTGGTCACGCTGCCGCTGTCGACCAACCCGCGCGCGAAGATGCGCAACATCAAGGACGGCTTCGTGAAACTGATCGTCCGTCCCGGCTCGAACACGATCGTCGGTGGAGTGGTCGTGGCGCCCCAGGCGTCCGAGTTGATCTACCCGATCGGCCTGGCCGTACAGAACCGCCTGACTGTCGATCAGATGGCCCAGACCTTCTCGGTCTACCCGTCGATGACCGGTTCGATCGCCGAGGCCGCGCGCCGACTGCACCAGTCGGAGATCTGAGGCCGGTCCCGCGGGGAGGCACGAACAAGGCGAGAACCGACGAATGCCGCTGGTTGAGCCCTACGGATGACGAAGGAATCCGCAGGTGCCGAAACCAAGGTGCGACAACGCGAGAACCCAGCCACGTCGGGCTGGGTTCTCGTTGTTTCAACCAGCGGAGGTGGCTGGGTTCTCGTTGTTCCTACCGTGGTTGAGTCAGCTGAGAATCAGTGAGAGAAGGAGTGCTGGCCGAGGTTGCTGTAGTAGCGGACCAGGGGCTGACGGGTGGCCACGCGCTGCTGACGGTTGCGGGCGAAGAACTGCACCGTCCAGGTGCCCAGGACGGCGATCATCGCGACGAGCGCAATGGCGGTGATGATGGTGAAACCGGTGAAGAAGCCGGGGATCATGTTCATGATGACGACTGCCTTTCTACAGGTGTAGTGCTCGATCTGCATACAACACTACACCTGTAGTGAGCGAGGTCGAAGCGAACGGCGCGTGACCTCGGTCACGCGCGGTGCGGACTCGCCATGGCGGTCAATAGGTCGGGTTATCCAGCCCGAATTCTGCTGCAACGGAACGCAATTCATCCCGAACGTCCGGGTGTGCTGCCTTCTCGATGATCTCGGTCGCCTGCTGCTTCTCGTCATTACCGAGCAGGAACGCGATGCCCTGTTCGGTCACGATCGCACTCTGCTGGAAGCTCGTCGTCGTGTCCGCGAGGCGGGGGACGACGGTCGACATGTCCGCCTTGGGGTGCCAGGAGCGCAGCGCGATGAACGAGTGTCCGCCGGTGGAGTGCATCGCACCGACGATGAAGTCGGTCTGACCGCCGAACCCCGAATGGATACGTCCGTTGATGCGGGAGGCGTTGGCCTGGCCGAACAGATCGACCTGCAGCGCGGTGTTGATGCTGACCATCGCGCGCTGTCGTGCGATGAGCGCCGGGTCGTTCGTGCGCTCGGTGCGCTGCATGAGCACGCGACGGTTGCCGTTCAGCCAGTCGTACAAGCGCTGCGAACCGGCGACGAACGAGGTGATGATCGGCGTGGTGTGGTCCATGGCGCCGCGTTCCTCCAGATCGAGGACACCGTCGGAGAACATCTCCGTCCAGACGCGCAGGTCCTTACGGTCACGCAGTGCGGCCAGCGTCGCGTCCGGCACCATCGACAGGCGGCAGGGAACGTAGGACAGTGCCGGGTGGTGGCGCTGACCGGCTCCGACGAAGCAGGTCTCGGCGATGACGCCCTCGCGGGTCGGGATCCCCTCGGCGCCGTTGAGGATGTTCAGGATGTAGGTCGGCACCGCGTGGTCGAGGGCTTCGACGGCCGTCCACGGTGTGGCCAGGTTGCCGCTGACGACAACCCTCGGGCGTCCCTGGAGCATCGACAGCCGCGACCGCAGTTGCGTCGTCGTGACGGTCTTCATCGACGGTCCCGGCCGGGGTCGTCCGCCTCCGCGTCTTCGGTCCGGCCGGACGGTGCCTCGTGGTCGATCTGGTGCGGCATCAGGCCGGCGTCCTCCCACACCTTGTGCCGGTTGCGCCGGGCACGGGGAACGGCGACGAACAGCACCGCCGCGATGACAGCGGTGAACAACAGAAGTGGGATCACGTTGCCCCAGGACATCGGCTACCTCGTCTCGGTCTCGACCGGTCACCCTGACGGGTGTCGGCTCGTCGATTGTGACAGTCTCTTGCGGTGACCACGCCACGACCTGAAGGAACCGTCGCCCGCCAGACCCATCTGCTCGACGCAGCGATCGGAGTCGTCGGCAAATCAGGATTGCGTGGCCTGACTCACCGAGCACTCGACCGCGCCGCGGGCCTGCCCGAGGGCAGCTGCTCGGTGTACTACCGAACCCGGCTGGCGTTGCTCACCGCTCTCACCGACCACGTCGCCGGACGTCTGATGCACGACGTCCAGCAGCTCACCGATTCACTGCCGGTGGGCACGGACGACCCGACCTGCGCGATCGACGGCACGACGCAGTTGCTGCTCGGCTGGGTTCGCGACCCGGCTCTGTTGCTCACGATCAGCGAGCTCAGCCTGGAAGCCGTCCGCACCCCCTCGTTGCAGGATTCGATGCGTGCCTGGCGGCGCGGGCTGGTCGACCTGGTCGGTAGTGTCGTCGAACGTGAGCACAAGGGCGCATCGCACCAGCGCGCGCAGACCGTCGTCGCGGCCCTTGAAGGTGTTGCGATCGGTTCGCTGAGCCTGCCCGCGGACGAACGCGAGGCCTATCTCGCCAGCACCGTCTCGCTGTTGGTGAAGGCGATGTCCGACCTGGAGACTGACTGAGCGCAATAACGACCAGGCCCTTGACTACGGGCGTAGTCAAGAGACCTGGTCGTCATAGCGACCGGAGTCGCGCAGGTGGTTACTCGGCGTCCTTGATCTGCGCGATCACGGCGCCTGCACTGACGGTCTCGCCGATGTTGGCCTTGAGGCCCGAGACGACGCCGTCCTTGTGGGCGGTGATCGGCTGCTCCATCTTCATCGCTTCGAGCACGACGATCGTGTCGCCGCTGGAGACGGTGGCACCGTCCTCGACCGCGATCTTGACGATCGTGCCCTGCATCGGAGCGGTGACCGAGTCGCCGCTCGCGGCCTGACCGCCGCCGCTGGACCGGCCGCGCTTCGGGGCCTTCTTCGGGCCGCCTGCTGCGCCGCCGCCAGCGCCGAGCTGCAGGTCGCCGGGCAGCGACACCTCGATGCGCTTGCCACCGACCTCGACCATCAGCGACTGCCGCGGTGCGGCCTCGGGAGCCTCGCCGGCGGCGCCGCCGAAGGGCTCGATCTGATTGTCGAACTCGGTCTCGATCCAGCGGGTGTGGATCGTGAACTTCTCGTCCGGGTCGTTCGGTGCGAATGCCTGGTCGCAGACGACCGCGCGGTGGAACGGCGCGACCGTCGGCATGCCCTCGATGACGAGTTCGTCCAGCGCGCGGCGGGACCGCTCGAGCGCTTCCTGGCGGGTGCGGCCGGTGACGATCAGCTTGGCGATCATCGAGTCGAACGCGCCGGCGATAGTGTCGCCCTCGACCACGCCGGCGTCCCACCGCACGCCGGGGCCGCTCGGCACGACCATCTTGGTGATGGTGCCGGGGGCGGGGAAGAAGTTGCGGCCGGCGTCCTCGCCGTTGATGCGGAACTCCAAGGAGTGCGCGTGCGGCTCGGGGTCGTCGAAGTCGAGCGCCTCGCCGGCCGCGATCCGGAACTGCTGGCGGACCAGGTCGATTCCGGTGACCTCCTCGGAGACCGGGTGCTCCACCTGGAGGCGGGTGTTGACCTCGAGGAAGGAGATGTGGCCCTCCGGCCCGATCAGGAACTCGCAGGTGCCCGCGCCGACGTAACCGGCCTTGCGCAGGATCTCCTTGCTCGCGCGGACGAGTTCGGCGTGCTGCTCGTCGGTGACGAACGGAGCCGGTGCCTCTTCGACGAGCTTCTGGTTGCGGCGCTGCAGCGAGCAGTCGCGGGTGGAGACGACCACGACGTTGCCGTGCTGGTCGGCCAGGCACTGGGTCTCGACGTGGCGCGGGTGATCGAGGAAGCGCTCGACGAAGCACTCGCCGCGACCGAACGCGGTGACCGCTTCGCGGACCGCGCTGTCGAACAGTTCGGGGATCTCCTCGATGGTGCGGGCGACCTTCAACCCGCGTCCGCCACCGCCGTACGCCGCCTTGATCGCGACCGGCAGACCGTGTTCCTTGGCGAACTCGACGACCTCGTCCGGGCCCTCGACTGGATCTTTGGTGCCGGGCACCAGCGGAGCGTCGGCGGCCAGTGCGATGTGACGCGCCTTCACCTTGTCGCCGAGGCTGTCGATCGCCTCGGGGCCCGGACCGATCCAGATCAGGCCGGCGTCGATGACCTTCTGCGCGAAGTCGGCGTTCTCGGCCAGGAAGCCGTAGCCGGGGTGCACCGAGTCGGCACCCGACTGCTCGGCGATCTCGAGCAACTTCTCCTGCACGAGGTAGGAATCGGCCGGTGTCGAGCCGCCGAGGGCGTATGCCTCGTCGGCGACCTTGACGTGCAGCGAGTCACGGTCGGGCTCGGCGTAGACGGCGACCGATTCGATGCCGGCGTCCTTGCAGGCGCGGGCGATTCGGACGGCGATCTCGCCACGGTTGGCGATGAGAACCTTGCGCAGTTCGGGCATGGCCTGAGCCTATCCGGATGTGGGCGAGGCCACATTCGAGGGGCAAAACCGAATGGTAGGAAATATCGGGAGGCGATGCATCGCTGCACCGGGCATGACTGGTAACCCCACCATCCCCAACATTTCCCTGCGCGCCGGCGACACCTCGGTCGAGATGCCGCAGCTCGGTTTCGGCGTCTGGCAGGTCGAGGACGACGCCGCCGCCCCGGCCGTCGCCGAGGCCCTGCGCGTTGGCTACCGCAGCATCGACACCGCCCGCATCTACGGCAACGAGGCCGGCGTCGGCCGCGCGCTCGCCGACAGCGAACTGGCGCCGTCCGATGTCTTCCTGGCCACCAAGGTGTGGAACGACGACCAGGGCTTCGACAAGACCCTCGCGGCGTTCGACGCCTCGCAGGAACGCCTCGGCCGGCCGATCGACCTCTACCTCATCCACTGGCCGGTGCCGTCCAACGCAGCCTTTGTCGACACGTACAAGGCGATGATGCAGTTGCGCGACCAGGGCAAGGTGCGAGCGATCGGTGTCTGCAACTTCAACATCGAACACTTGCAGGAGCTGCACGACGCGGTCGGCGAGTATCCCGCGATCAACCAGGTCGAACTGCACCCGGACTTCCAGCAGAAGCAGTTGCGCGAGTTCCACGACAAGTTCGGCATCGTCACCGAGGCGTGGAGCCCGCTCGGTCAGGGCGGCGACATCCTCGCCGACGCCACGATCACCGATATCGCGTCGCAGTACGGCAAGACGCCCGCCCAGGTCATCCTGCGCTGGCACCTGCAGCTCGGCAATGTCGTGATCCCCAAGTCGGTGACGCCGGAACGCATCGCCGAGAACCTGGACGTCTTCGACTTCGAGCTCTCCAAGGCTGCGATGGATGCGATCGAAGCCCTCGATTCGGGCAAGCGTCTCGGCCCGGATCCGGCGGAGTTCAACGCCTGATCTCTGCTTCTTCTCACCGAGTGGCCGGGTTATGAACCGGTGGCCGGGGTATGACCCGGCCGCTGGTTCACAGCCCGGCCACTCGGCGGTTCGCCTAAGGTTCTGCTTCGTGGGAGAAGTGATTGCGGGCCGCTATGAGCTGATCGACATGATCGGCGAAGGCGGCATGGGGGGAGTGTGGCGCGCGTACGACCTACGCGACGGCACCGTGGTCGCAGCGAAGGTGCTACGCCAGTCCGACGCCGGTTCGCTACTGCGGTTCATGCGCGAGCAGGGTATGCGCATCCACCACCCCAATGTGGTGACGCCGCTCAGCTGGGCCGGTGTCGACGACCGCGTGCTCATCGCGATGCCGCTGGTCGAAGGTGGATCCGTCTCGGGGCTGGCCCACCGGCACGGCAAGCTGCCCGCACCGTATGCGGCCGAGTTGCTGCGTCAGTTGCTAGATGCGTTGACCGCCGTCCACGAGCAGGGCGTCGTGCACCGCGACATCAAGCCGGCCAACATGCTGCTGTCCGCGACCGGCACCGACAAGCCGCACCTGTGGCTCACCGATTTCGGCGTGGCCGTGTCCGTCGACGCGCCCCGTCTGACCAGCCACAGCATCGTCATGGGTACCCCCGGCTATCTCGCCCCCGAGCAGCTGCGCGGCTACGACCCTGACCCGAGGTCCGACTTGTACGCCGTCGGCATGATGGGCATCCAGTTGCTGACCGGGCACAAGCCGCGGGCACACGTCCGCACCGACGCGCTCGACCTGCCGCCGCGACCGGACGGTGTCCCGGATGCCTTGTGGGACACAGTGATTCGCCTTGCCGACCCGGACATCGACCGTCGTCCGGCCAGTGCGGCCGAAGCGCGCCGGGCCATCGAGCCGGTGGCGTGGGAGAAGCAGTCGGCGATCGACGTCCGCAGCGACCTGCCACCCATCGGAGAAGCAGCCGGTGATTTCCGACCGATCGACGGCAGCACCGCGCCCCTCGGCGGCGATCACACCGTCATGCGGCGTCCGACCGCGGCGATGCCGATGGCCGGCAATGTCGCAGCGCCCGCGCAGTCGACGAATCGTGCACACCGCGCGGTCGATCGTGCCGCACGAGCCAAGAATCTTCAGCGCGTTGCGGTCCTCGTCGGTGCGCCCCTGGTCGCCGCAGCGGCGCTGACCGCGATCTGGGTCCCCAAGGACAACGGGCCCACGGACGAGCCGGGCAAGGCCCGCCTCGGCGCCGAGTGCATCTGGTCGGACGTCGGCACGTCCGAACGCGACCAGAACGGCGTGCTGCGCACCTGCTCGGAGCAGGACGGTAAGTACGTCTGGACCGCTACGAGCTGAGGCTCAGGCCTGCCGCCGAGAACGCAGGGCCCACAACACTGCTATCGCTGCCGCCAACACGGCGAGCGCACTGAGCGCGACCTTCGCCCACGGGAACGGGGCCCCGGTCTGCACCCCCTGGCCGATGCTCATCTCGCCCTTGCCCGGCTGAGCAAGCTTTGCGCCGCCTTTGTTCACGAAGGTCGGCCCCTGCTGGACGTCGCCCACCACAGCGATGTTGAGGTCGGCTGGGATCGGGGGCACGGAGTCGGGCATCGGCTCATCGCTGGATGAGAAGGACGCCGGACGGGTCCACACCGTCACGTAGTACCAGCCCGGCGTGGTCGTCCACTGCAGGCTGGCCTGCGGCACCTCGTTGCCCGACTCCGACTTCGCAGACCGATTGGCCCACAGCACAGGTGCGGTGTAGGTGCCGATCGTCGCGCCCTTGGAACTGTTGGCCGACATCGAGAGGGAGTCGGAGTACTGGTAATCCTTCGGGTTCGCGTCCAGGGCGATCCGCTGGGGCGTCCAGATCCTCGTCGAGACCTCGACAGCGATCGGGGAGGCGAAGTTGGTGTCCTTGCCGGGCACGCGCAGGGTGGCGGCCAGGCGCTGTCCCCAGTCGAGGCGGACCTTGTAGAAGGCTTGCGTACCGACGCCGAGTTTGAGTGAATGCGTGCCGGCAACCAGGGTCGCGGCGTCGCCGAAACCCTTTCCGGGTGCGACCTCGCCCCGGACTGTCCCGTCCGGTGCCTTCAAAGTGGCTGTCTGGGCGACCGTCGCGGGTGACCCGACGCTGCCGGTGCCCTTGGGCTCGTCGGTGAGCAGGATCTCGGCCTTCGTCCTGCCGTTCGCGGGAATGCCGGTGTGCTCGATCGATATCGACAGCTTGGTCGATTCGCGGCAGGTGCCGCCCAGGTAATTGCCGCGGGACAGGTCCTCGTCGTCGTCCACCCCGACGTTCACGTTGATGAAGGTGAGCGCGGCGCCCTTGCTCAACGTGCCGGTGTCGGAGGTGCAATCGTCGCCCTTGGCGTCGAGGATCGACACCTTGGTCTTGTGCTCACCGGTTGCCTTGAGCGCCTTGCCCTCGCGTTCGTCGGTGAGCACGCTCGCCAGGAAGGTGCGCATCTGGTTGCGGTTGATCGTGAAGGTGCGCGGGGATCCGTCGTTGGGGAGTTCGGCCTGGTAGAGACCCGCCTTGAGTTCCGGGCCCCCGGTCTTGTCGGTCGCGAGAGTCACCTGCTTGCCGGACGTGCCGTACGCCTGCGGTTCGATCGCGGCATGCGCGGGTGCAGTGCCGGTTGCGACGAGGGCGGCACTGGTCAGAACGGCGGCAGCAGACTTCCGGAAACGCACGCGCACAGTATGACCCGCGGACGCCTGAGATCCGTTGACCGGCGCGTGGATCTCACACCAGATGACGTTCGACGAACAGGCGCAACTGCGCGACATTGCGGCACTCGTGCATGGTGATCACCCGTGCATAGACATCGGCCGCGGAGTCGCCGGTGCCCCAGGAGGAACTGCGTTCCGGGTTGAGCCACACCGTGGTTCGTGACTTCCGGCCGATCTCCCGCAGGGCGTCCACGCCGGGGTCGGCGTAGTTCGTGCGTCCGTCACCGAGAACGAGCACGGTGGTGCGATGGCCGATAGCATCACCGTGTTCGGCCAGGACGTCGGCGAACGCGGTGCCGTAGCTGCTGCTGCGTCCACGCGCCGTGAGAGCCGCCTGGGACAACGCCCACGAGGTGAGCGAGACGCCCGGGGGCGCGTCCTTCACGACGTGCGTGATGTCGGCCGCGCTGCTGACGAAACCGAGCATCTTCACGTGTCGGAACTGGTTCTGCATCGCCTGCATCAGCAGCATGGTGAACCCGCTGAAGCCGCCCACGGACCCCGACATGTCGGCGATCAGCACAATGTCCGGACGGTGCCGCTTGCGTTGCTCGTACACCGGGTCGAGCGGGACGCCGCCGGTCGCCATCGCAGTACGCAGGGTGCGCCGGACGTCGATGCCGCCCCGGTGGGCCCGGCGCCTCCTGCTGAGCTTGGCTTCGAGCTTGCGGGCCAGCGGATCGAGCTCGCGTTTCATGGCGTCGAGGTCCTTGCTGGACATCGCGAGAAAGTCGCGCTGGTCGGCCGGCCCGTCGACGCCGTACCGCGCGATCCGCTCCTTCGGACGCACCGCGGTATTCCGTCGACGCGCCTCCGACTCCACACGCCGCTTGAATCCGGCGACCCGAGAACGTAATTCATCGCGGTCGATGCGGTCGGTGAACCCGCCCGAACCTGACCCCTGCCCTTCGCCCTGTTCGTCCCCGTTGCCGCGCCCCAGTTCCTGGGCCGGCGCGATGAGCCTTTGCGGCGCGAGCGCGTCGACCGCCTGGGCCGATGACCAGCCCCGTGATTCGTCGTCGGGGGAGACCCGGCCGAGCAGTTCGAGTGTGGCCGCGGCGATCTCGTCCATCCGTCGCTCGTCAGCGTCGGCGAGTGCCCGGGTCAGCTCCTCGCGCAGGGCGTCGACGTCGGCGTCCGCGAGATCAGTGGCGCGGGCGCCGGGGGCGGACGGGAACCACAGGTCGAAGAGCTGATCGAAGACCGGGCGGCCGTCGGCCGAGCGCACCATCGTCGCGGCGAGCGCCTCCCGCAGTGTGCGGCGGTCGTCCAGACCGAGCACCTCGATCGCCTGTGCGGCGGTCGTCGTCTCGGTCGAACCCACCTGCAGACCATGCGTCCGCATCGCCTCGGCGAGGCCGACGAGGTTTCGCGGAAGGCTCACAATTTCAGTGCGGTTCGGGCGGATTCGATGTCGTCCTGGTGCTTGAGCAGCACCCCCAGCGTGGCCTCGACGAACTCTGCGTCCAATTCGTCGGCGCCGAGCGAGAGCAGGGTGCGAGCCCAGTCCACGGTCTCGGAGACGGATGGCGGCTTGCGCAGATTGCCCTCTCGCAGCGCGCGCACCACGCGCACCAGCGAGTCACGAGTGGCCTCGTTGATGCCGGGAGCATGCAGTTCCACGATCCGTTGTTCGAGCTCGGCGCTCGGGTAGTCGATGTGCAGGAACAGGCATCGTCGGCGCAGGGCCTCGGACAGTTCACGCGTCGCGTTGCTCGTCACGACGACCAGAGGGTGATGGCGGGCTGCGATCGTGCCGAGTTCCGGAATTGTCACCTGGAAGTCCGAGAGCAGCTCCAGCAGCAGGCCTTCCATCTCCTCGTCGGCCTTGTCGAGTTCGTCGACCAGCAGCACGACGGGGGCGTCGCTGCGCACGGCCTTGAGCAGCGGCCGCTCCAGCAGGAACTCCTCACCGAAGACGTCCGTGCGCACGTGCTCCCAATCGGCGTCCTTCTCGGCGGTGATGCGCAGCAACTGCTTGGCGTGGTTCCACTCATACAGCGCACGCGCTTCGTCGACGCCCTCGTAACACTGCAGCCGGACGAGGTCACGACCCGTCGCGGTGGCCATGGCCTTCGCGAGCGCGGTCTTGCCGACGCCCGCGGGCCCCTCGACGAGGATCGGACGGCCGAGCGCAGCGGCGAGATAGACGGTGGTCGCTATCGCGTCCGAGGCCAGGTAGCCGGTGCCGGCCAGACGCTCGCGGGAGTCGTCGACGCTGCTGAAGGTGTCACTCATGCCTCCCATCCTGCTGGGTATCGCGCCCTTGCGGTTGCACTGGTCCGGTCGGCGGCAGCCCTCGGGCAGGTGGGCAGGCGGCGAGGGACCGCTGTTACCTTGACGACACCGCGCAATCGTGACCCACACCACAAGTGAAAGGCCGCACCCGATGTTCGAGCTGTCCAAGGACCACGAGGATTTCCGGCGCCTCGTGCGTGACTTCGCCGAGGCCAAGATCGCGCCGCATGTCGCGCAGTGGGATCGCGAGCACCACTTTCCGTCGGAGCTGGTGCCGCAGATGGGCGAGCTGGGCCTGTTCGGGCTCGTGGTGCCGGAGGAGTTCGGCGGGGCCGGATTGGACGAGGGCGGCTTCACCTACCTCTGTCTGGCGATCGAGGAACTCGGCCGTGTCGACCAGTCGATGGGCATCACGCTGTCGGCGGGAGTCGGCCTGGGAATCAACCCCATCCTCACGTACGGCACGCAGGAACAGAAGCAGCAGTGGCTGCCCGACCTCGTCACCGGCAGGACGCTCGCCGGCTTCGGCCTGACCGAGCCCGAGGCAGGTTCGGACGCCGGCGCCACCAAGACGCGCGCCTCGTTGGCCGACGGTCAATGGACCGTCAACGGTGCGAAGGCCTTCATCACCAACTCCGGCACCGACCGCACCTCCGTCGTCACCGTCACCGCCAGGACCGGTGAGACCGCGGACGGCAAGGCTGAGATCAGCGCGATCATGATCCCCTCGGGCACAACGGGATTCACCGTCGGGCCGCCGTACGACAAGCTCGGCTGGCACATCTCCGACACCCACGGGCTCACGTTCGAGAACTGCGTGGTGCCGGAAGACAACCTGCTCGGCGAACGCGGTCACGGGTTCAAGCAGTTCCTGAAGACCTTGGACGATGGACGCATCGCCATCTCGGCGCTCGCTGTCGGCCTGGCCCAGGCGTGTCTGGAAGCGGTCACCGAATACTCCAAGACCCGCATCGCGTTCGGCCGTCCGATCGGCGTCAACCAGGGCGTCTCGTTCCAGGTTGCCGATCTCGCCGTGATGGTCGAGGCGTCGCGCCTGCTGACCTACAAGGCCGCCTGGCTGAAGGACGAGATGGAGGCCGGACGTCGCAGCCTCGGTGAGGTCAAGCAGGCCGCGTCCATCGCCAAGCTCTACTCGTCCGAGGCCGCCGTGACGGCGACCCGCATCGCGACGCAGATCTTCGGTGGCAACGGCTTCATGGAGGAGTACCCGGTGGCGCGGTTCTACCGCGACGCGAAGATCCTGGAGATCGGTGAGGGCACCTCCGAGGTGCAGCGCATGCTGATCGCCCGTGGTCTGGGACTGCCGTCGTGACCCACCCCAAGGACGCACGGGTCGAGGATGTCCGCGGTCGGCTGAAGGCGGCGTACGAAGCGTCCGACGCGCCCTCGGAAGCAGCCCGGGCCAAGCTCGACTCGCAGAACAAACTCTATGTGCGAGAACGCATCTCGCTGCTCTTCGACGAAGGATCGTTCGTCGAGGACGGGCGGTATGCGAACGCGACGGCGACCGGTCTTCCCGCCGATGGTGTGGTGACCGGCCGCGGCACGGTGGACGGGCGTCCGGCGATCGTCATCGCCAACGACCCCACCGTGAAGGCCGGGTCGTGGGGCTCGCGCACCGTGGAAAAGATCGTCCGGGCCACCGAGATGGCGCTGCGCGAGGATCTCCCGGTCTTCTGGCTCGTCGACTCCGCCGGTGCACGCATCACCGACCAGGTCGAGATGTTCCCCGGGCGCCGCGGGGCCGGACGCATCTTCCACAACCAGGTCGCGTTGTCGGGAAAGGTGCCGCAGATCTGCTGCCTGTTCGGCCCGTCGGCCGCCGGTGGCGCATACATCCCGTCCTTCACCGACCTGATCATCATGGTCGAGGGCAACGCCTCGATGTACCTCGGTTCGCCGCGTATGGCCGAAATGGTTGTGGGTGAGAAGGTTTCACTCGAACACCTGGGCGGCGCACGGATGCACTGCACACAGTCCGGCGTCGGTGACCTGCTCGCGCAGGACGACACCGAGGCCATCGAACTGGCGAAGTTGTTCTTCTCCTACCTCCCGCTGAACTGGCACTCCGAGGGGCCGGTGTACCACCCGGAGGAGCCGAGCGAACCGCTCACCGACGACACTGTGCCGGAGGTCGAGAGCCAGCCGTTCGATGTCCACGAGGTGATCGACGGCCTGGTCGACGACGACAGTTTCTTCGAGGTCAAGCCGCTGTTCGCCCCCGAGCTCGTCGTCGGGTTCGGTCGGATGGAGGGCCGCACGGTCGGCATCCTCGCCAACAATTCGGCGGTCAAAGGCGGCGTGCTGTTCACCGACTCCGCCGACAAGGCCGCGCGATTCATCTGGATGTGCGACGCCTACAACATCCCGATCCTGTACCTGGCCGATGTGCCCGGCTTCATGATCGGATCCGAGGTCGAGCGGGGTGGCATCATCCGGCACGGCGCGAAGATGGTGTCCGCAGTGTCGTCGGCGACCGTCCCGCAGTTCTGTGTTGTGATCCGAAAGGCTTACGGTGCAGGGCTGTACGCGATGGGTGGCCCGGGCTTCGGTCCTGACGCCACGCTCGCACTTCCCACCGCGCGCATCGCCGTGATGGGTCCGGAGGCCGCGGTCAACGCCGTCTACGCCAACAAGATCGCTGCGATCGAGGACGAGGCCGAGCGCGAGGCGTTCGTGCGAGCCCGCCGCGAGGAGTACCTCAAGGACGTCGACCTCGAACGTCTGGCCGCGGATCTGGTGATCGACGGCGTCGTCGAGGCGTCCTCGCTGCGCACCGAACTGCTGCACCGGTTGCGGTACGCGGCCGGCCGCGACCGACACTTCAGCACCCGGCGCCGTTCGATCCCACCGGTCTGACCGGCGAAGCACGAAAGCCCCCGCTCGATCGAGCGGGGGCGTCGTACGTATGCGTCAGTTCTGCCCCGGGGGCACGACGACCGTCGTGGTGACCGTCACGGTGCTGGCCGGCGGGGGTGGTGGCGGCGCCGGTGCGGTGACGGTCTGCGTCGTGGTCACCGTGCTCACCTGAGGCGCAGCGGTCGCCGTCGTGGTGACGGTCGTAGCGGCGGCACTGCTGGTCACGGTGCGCACGGAACCTGGCCGCGTCACGGTGCGGGCCGGCACGGTACGGGTGACGGTGCCACCCGGCTGCACGACCGTCGTGGTCACAGTCGTTGCATTCGGCGCGGCACCCGGCCGGGTGGTCGACGGGGCGCTCGTGGAGGTCGGGGCTGATGGTCCGGAGGGGCTCACCGTCACCGTCTGCGCCGGCTGGGTCACGGTGGTGGACGCTTCCCCGTCCCCGGACGCGCTCGCGCGCCCGGCCCACCAGGTGAATCCTGCGAGCAGCAGAGCCAGCACGCCGGCAGCGGCGGCGAGTGCCGGACTGATGCCACCGCCGGCGGAATAGCGTCCGCCGCCCTGCGCGTCGTCGTCCTCGGCGTAGTACTGCTCGCCCGCGTACTCCTGGTCATCACCGGAATCGGAGTCGAAGAAGTCCATGATGCCGGGCCGGTCGTCGTCGACCGGCCCGGTCTTGTCGGGGTCGTGCAGATCAGGCATCGAGGAATCCAAACCATTTCTGGGGTGAGAGCGGTGCAGCGCGCTCCTGGTGCGACTCGTTGGACACGCTACGCGACCCGATCGCCCAGCGCAGGCCAGTGGCGTCCCCGGGATAGGTTGCCAGCATGTCCTTCTCCGACCGGGTCGACGCGATCCAACGCCGCTATCCGGTGTTGGGCTACCCGATCGCGGTCGGTTACAAGTTCTTCGACGATCTCGGCGCCTACCTGGCGGCTTTGCTGACCTACTACGCATTCATCTCCCTGTTCCCCGTGCTGTTGCTCGCCTCGACCGTGCTCAGTTGGATCCTGCGTGGCCGACCGGAGTGGCAGGACACGCTGCTCAACTCGGCATTGGGGGAGTTCCCGGTGATCGGTGACCAACTCAAGGCACCGGCAGCCCTGGACGGCGGAACGGGAGCCGTGGTCATCGGTGTGCTCGGTGCGCTGTATGGAGCACTGGGCGCCGCACAAGCTCTGCAGTACGCGGCGAACGTCGTCTGGCAGGTGCCGCGCAACAGCCGTCCCAACCCGTTTGCGGCGCGCGGCCGCTCGTTCATCCTGCTGGTCACGGCCGGCTTCGGATTACTGCTGACCACCGCAGCCTCGATCTTCGTGACGCGGTACATCTCGGGCACACCGGCGACGCTCGCAATCCACCTGCTCAGCGTGCTGATGTCGACCGCAGTGTTCCTCGCCGCCTACCAAATGGCCACCGCCGCTTCGTTGCGTCTGGCTGACCTCTGGGTGGGTGCGGTGGTCACGGCGATCGGGTGGGAGGCGCTGAAGACCTACGGAGCCACCTACGTCAACACCGTCATCAAGCAGGCGTCTGCCATCAACAGCATTTTCGCGTTCCTGCTAGGCATGATCGCGTTCATCTATGCGGCTGCCGCACTGATCGTGTTGTCCCTGGAGATCGACGTGGTGCGTCGTAAGCATCTGTACCCGCGGGCGCTGCTCACTCCGTTCACCGATGACGTCGAGCTCACCGAGGGCGACCAGAAGGCCTACGTCGGCCAGGCCAAATCGATGCGCGCCAAGGGTTTCGAGGAGATCGACGTCAGTTTCGAGGTCAAACGCGCGCAGCGCCGACGAGCCGACCAGGAAGAGCAACTGCGCGAGGGCGAGACCCAGGAGATGCCGTCCCGGGTGTTCCGCCAGCGGGACGATCGGAACTTGGACGGGTGACTAGCTTCACTTTGTGACCGAGGGTCCATAGCTTCGGTGTCGTCCACGTTCCGGCGGGCGGCGCGACGAAGCCGTGGACCGCGTGAGGTTCTCCCGCGAAGGGTGGAACCTCACACAGATTCTGTTGGTGCAGGGCGCAGTTCGTGCCAGGAGATGCCGATCTCCTGCAGCAGTTCGCGTAGAGCGGGCAGGCTGACTCCGACGACGTTGTGGTAATCGCCCTCGATGCTGGTGACGAACGGACCGCCGAGTCCGTCGACGGTGAATGCGCCTGCCACGTACAGAGGTTCGCCGGTGGCGACGTACGCCTCGATCTCCTCGTCGTCGATGTCGGCGAAGTGCACGACAGTGCTCGCGGTGACACCGAAGGTGGCACCCGTGCCGTCGTCCCGGTTGTCGATCAGCCAGTGGCCCGAGTGCAGGATGCCCGACTTGCCGCGCATCCGCTGCCAGCGGGCGATCGCATCGCTCGAGTCGGACGGCTTACCGTGGGCCGCCCCCTCGAACTCCAGGACGCTGTCGCAGCCGAGCACGAGCGCGTCGTCCGCTTCGTCCCGACCGGCAACGTCCTCGCATTTGGCACGCGCGAGGATCAACGCGACACCGGCGGGTTCGAGTGCGCCGTACCGCTTCTCGGCCTCGGCGGTCGCCGCCGGCTCGTCGACGTCGGAGACGAGGACTTCCGGTTGGACGCCGGCCGAGCGCAAGGTTGCCAGGCGGGCAGGGGAGGCAGAAGCAAGGACGAATCGCACCCGCTCACCGTACTGTCCGGGCCTTGATCGTGAGCACCGCCGGTTGAGCCGAACGCCCGGGGCACGAGGCGTACGTAGCGCCGCTGGTTGAGCCGAACGCCCGGAGGGACGAGGGCGCACGCATCGCCGCTGGTTGAGCCGAACGCCCTGACGAAGGAAGGCGTACGCGTCGAAACCACGGCACCATCCACGGCCACCCGACCACGCATTCTCCACAACAGGGCGCCGCTGGTTGAGCCGAACGCCCGAGGGACGAGGGCGTACGCGCCGAAACCAAGGCATCAATCCACGGCCACCCGACCACCCGTTCTCCACAACCCGCGAGTAACCAATTCGGTTGTCCACAAACGACATTCGTCCGTTCACACCATTCCAACTCTATTCGAACAGGTGTACGATGTAGGCATGTCGAACACCACGACGAAACCCCTCGGACGC